>DASXVE010000029.1 GCA_036504445.1 Candidatus Aquicultor sp. | reverse complement strand
GCCCCAGAACAATATCCAGCCTATAGCCTATCTACTCCAGGTTGTACTACTATATATTCCCTGGAGCGGTCAGCGACTACCTCTTTCATAGCATCTCCTTTTATGTGTAAAACTTAATTAATACCCGTTTCTTTCGCCTGGTCCCAGAGCGCGTCTTTCTCTGGCAGTGACATTGCCGATAATGTAGTATTCATGTCAGCCGCGTGCTGCTCCATATAGCGAAACCGGCGCTCGAATTTATTGCTGGTGCCTTTCAAAGCAAGTTCGGGGTCGATATCGAAGTGCCGGGCGACATTGACCACAGTAAACAACAGATCGCCGAGCTCTTCCTCAACACGGCCACTGCCGGTTCGAGCTTCTTTGAGTTCATCAAGCTCTTCGGTGATTTTCTCGATGGCACCGCCGACATCGTCCCAGTCAAATCCGACTTTTGCCGCCCTGCTCTGCAGCTTATTTGCGTATAACAGCGCAGGCAGCGACGTGGGTATGCCGGCAATAGCCGATGCTTGCCGTTCTTTCTTTTCCTCGCGTTTTATCTCATCCCAATTTATTGCCACTTCATTTGCCGAGGAAACGTCGCATTTGCCGAACACGTGCGGGTGACGTCGTTCCAGTTTTGTGACGATACCTTCGACGATATCGTTCATATTGTACTCGCCGGCTTCCTCGGCAATTACAGCGTGAAAGACGATTTGCAGAAGTAAGTCGCCGAGCTCTTCTTTCTGGTGCTCGGGGTCGTGGTTATCGACCGCTTCAATGAATTCATATGCCTCTTCGATGAGATACCGCTTTAGGCTTTCATGCGTTTGTTCTCTATCCCAGGGGCACCCGTCGGGCGCGTGAAGTCTGCGCATGAGCTCAACGAGGCGCTCGCACCCATAATTTTTTGACACATCCCTCACCTCTATGTCGACAACAATACCATGAAATGGCGCTCGAAGTACACACGCTCAGCTCCTTAATGTACCTTTTGCTACGCATGGCTGTATAAACGGTTTTTCTGCGCTGCATGAAGGCGTTCATACTCTTTCGAGCGTACATCATGGAATAGTAATTCCCGGGAATTAACTCGGGCTAACGAGCCGGATAGAGGAAATAAAAAAGAGCCCGCTTTTAAAGCGGGCTCTTGCGTAACCGTAAGGTTATATTAACTTGTTTATTGGCCTGATGCCGGTGCTGACTGGCTGGGCTGTGTTGGCGCTGCCTGGGTAGACTGCGTTCCCGTACTACCCGTACCTGAACTTGCGCCCGGTGCGCCCGGTGCGCCTTGCTGTGCATCAGCCGCAGGAGCAGCGGTAGTAGATGGCGTTGTCAGGTATTTCTTAATGCTTGCCTTTTTCTTTGCGTCAGCAAGCCACTTCGCAAATATCTCTTGCTTTTTCTGAGCGAGCAATGTGTTTTTGATTTCTTTCTTTGCCTGATCGAGAGTCTTTTGGTAAGCATCCTTCTTCTCGATCATCTTAATAATATGGTAACCATATGATGTTTTTACAAGCCCACTAATCTGACCTGGCTTAAGTGCCCAAGCCGCTTTCGAGAATTCAGCGACGAATTTCTCCTTGTCTGTTAATGGAAGGTCGCCTCCATTATCTTTGCTGCCCGGGTCAATGCTGTATTGCTTCGCAAGCTTAGCGAAATCGCCACCAGCCTGAATCTCTTTGAGGACTTTAGCAGCCTGGTCTTCCTTCTGCACCAGGATATGGGCAACGTGGATCTGGTCTTTGACTGCGAACTTGGTCTTATTCTTATTGTAGTAGGTCGTGATTTCCTTATCGCTCACCTTAAGACTCTTAGTAAGCGAATCACCGAGTTTTTCAACCCGAATGCTCTGGGTTAACTGCTCTTTGAACTGTGCGAAAGTCAAGTTTTGCTGCTTAAGTGCATCCTCAAGCGCTTTTTGATCTTTGAAGTTGTAGGTCTTTAATATCTCTTTGACCTTTTTATCGATGTCTTTGCTGGTTGCCTGTAAACCACGCTTATCGGCCTCAGAGAGTAGAACCTCCATATCGATCATCTGATCGAGCACCTTATCCCTATACTGTGCTTTGAGCTGGTCACCTTGCTGACCCGTAAGTGCAGATACTGGCTGACCGGTCATCTGTGCGAGCCGGTTATCAACTTCAGCAATCTTAATATCCTTGCCGTTAACGGTTGCTGCCACATCAACTTTTGATCCGGAACAGCCCACGACGGATACAGCAATTACCGCACTCATGGCAACTGCTAATATTCCGTACTTGTAAAACTTCATTTAATTACCTCGCTTTCTGGCTTACCATTACCTCCGTAGTGAGCGCCCTCATTATATCATCAAATAACCTGAAAAGAAAAGGTATTATGTGGGCGGGTTCTTGCAAAGTTGCTGAAAGATACTGCCGTTGGGTGTTAATCGATACCGTGTGGTACTTACTTTTCAGTGTCACTTCTTGTCTTCGGGCAAATGCGATCGGCGCTATACGAAGTTTTTTGTTTTGATACGTTATTTCACTAATTCCAGATTGTTTGCATAGTACGCGGAGTTTAGCGATATCCAGCAACCTCTCAGTCGGTTCGGGGCGTGCGCCGTATCGGTCGGACAGCTCGATACCGATTTGTTCAATATCCGACATGTCGTTAGCGAGTATCACCTTTTTATATGCTTCAATGCGCAGGCTCTCCTCAGTAATATACGCATCCGGAACATATGCGCTCACCGGGATATCGATTTTGATCTCGGTCGGGTCGACCACCGGTTTGCCTTCGAACTCATCGATTGCCTCTTTCAGCATTTGGCAGTAGAGCTCGAACCCGACCGAAGACATGTGGCCGTGCTGCTCGGCGCCAAGCAGACTACCCGCGCCTCGTATCTCTAGATCGCGAAGGGCTATCTTGATGCCCGAACCGAGCGCGGTAAAGTCGCTGATTGTCTTAAGGCGCTCAAACGCCTGCATGGTCAGCACCCGCTGCGGCGAATAGAAGAAGTACGCGTACGCGCGCTCTTTTGTCCTACCGACTCTGCCCCTGAGCTGGTAAAGCTGTGCAAGCCCGAGTATCTCGGCGTGATCGACAATAAGCGTATTAACCGATGGGATATCGATCCCCGATTCAATGATGGTCGTACACACCAGCACGTCGTATTCCCGCTTGAGGAATGTCATCATTACCTTCTCAAGCTGGTGCTCGCTCATCTGGCCGTGCGCCACACCGACGCGCGCATCCGGAATAAGCTCGTTTACCCGCCTAGCGACGCGGTCGATGCTTTCAACGCGATTATGTACATAATAGACTTGGCCGCCTCTACCGAGCTCGCGCCGAATAGCTGCAATAAGCATGTCCTCGTCATACTGCCCGACGTGGGTAACGATCGGCGTTCGCCCTTCCGGCGGCGTCTCAATTGTCGACATATCGCGCACGCCCGCAAGCGACATTTGCAGCGTGCGGGGAATCGGCGTGGCCGATAGCGCCAGGACGTCGACGCTTTGCTTGTATGCCCGGAGTTTTTCCTTGTCGTTAACACCGAAGCGCTGCTCCTCATCGATAATGATGAGTCCCAGGTCCAACGGCTTGACATCGCTTGAAAGCAAACGGTGCGTGCCGATTAAGACATCGACCTTACCCTCATTAAATCGCGTAATGATATCTTTTTGTTGCGCGGCCGTTTTGAACCGGCTTACCATTTCTACCGAAACCGGAAACGCCGAGAGCCGCTCGCTGAACGTGCTGTAATGTTGCTGTGCCAGAATTGTCGTCGGTACGAGCACCATCACCTGTTTGCCGTCGGCGATGGCTTTAAAGGCGGCACGAACCGCCACTTCGGTCTTTCCGTAACCGACATCGCCGCAGATCAAACGGTCCATAGGGCGATCGGTTTCCATATCGCTCTTAACGTCTTCGATCGCCATGAGCTGATCCGGCGTCTCGTCGTAGATGAACGAGTCTTCAAGCTCCTGTTGCCACGGCGTATCGGGTGAGAACGCTGTTCCCTTTACCTGAGCGCGGGTGGCGTAGAGTGAGAGTAAATCATAGGCGACTTTTTTAACCGAGGCTTTCGCTTTTTTTTTGGCTTTGAGCCAATCGGCGCTGCCGAGCCGCGATACCGGCGGGGTTTCACCCGCTGCACCGATGTATTTCGTAATACGATCGAGTTGATCGGTCGGTACAAAGAGGCGGTCGGAACCCGCATACTCTAACAATGCATAGTCGCGGATGACTCCGGCGACTTCACGGCGCTGCAGGCCTGCGTATACAGCGATTCCGTGCGCGCTGTGCACGACGTAATCGCCGATCGCAAGCTCGGCGATACTGCTAATCGCCGTACCCTTTTCAGCGGGTTTTCTTTTGGTAGACACGCTGGCATGTCTGTAAATATCGGCTATCGCAATAACGGCAAGATTAAGATCGCTACTCTCAAAACCGCTTTGCAGATTTCCGGTGAGAAGGCTGACCCGTTTGGCGCCCGGTTTGAAATCACGGGAAAAATCGACGTTCTCCCTGGCAAGTGATTGAGCAAGCTTATTGCATTGCCCGTCATCGACGCAGGAAACCACCGTTGTCATGCCTCGCCCAAGATACCCGGCAAGCAGCTCGGTAAGCTTCGCTCCGGAGGTGTGTTGAATGGGAGCGGCCTTGCATACAAACCGGTCTGAATCTGAACCGATTGACGTAAGCTCAACGGCAACACGTGCGCGCACGTCGGACGGATCGGCAAAATATGAGCGGACCGGTTTTACCATCGCCCCGTGCTCGACTAAGTGATCGATATAAGCGAGCTGTTGTTCAAGGTAGTGCCCGGCGTGCTGAAACGCTTCTTCCGGCTCGTCAATAATTATAATCGCCTTGCGCGGTATATAATCGGTAACGGTTTCGGACGCCTCGTAGAAAAACGGCAGATACTTATCGATTCCCTCGAAATGCTGTTTGTCCTTGATTCTGCCGATTTCATCGGCAAGCCACTCCGGCACGTCCTCGGGCAGTGTTTTTGACGCTCGCGCGACGGTTATATCCGTTAACGCAACCTGGCGGCAACCGTATAACTTAACTTCTTTTAGGCCGCCGTTTGAGCGCTGTGTCGATGCACTAAACGGGCGAATTGAATCAATTTCATCGCCGAAAAGCTCGACCCGTACCGGCTCATCCATGTGGGATGGGAAGATATCGATGATGCCGCCGCGCAAACTAAACTGCCCGTTGTCCTCAACGAGCGGAACGCGTACGTATCCCATCGCCACCAGCACGTCGGCCAGTTTATAGAAGTCGATCTCATCGCCGGCACGAAGACTGCGTGAGCGATGTACGCCTTCATATGCCGGTGGAATCGTTCGAAGTGCCGCCTGAACGGGCGCCACCCAAACGCCGGGAGTGCCGGCCTCGATGCTCTCAAGAACAGCGAACCGGCGACCGATGGCGGCAGCGCTCGGGCTTAAAGAATCATATGGCATGGTCTCAACGTCGGGAAACAGCTCCGCCGGTGTGCCAAACGCTCGTGCGTTTGCCACCGTGCGACGCGCCCGCTCGGCGTTAGGGGTAATAATAAAGATAGGGCGATTGAGAGCAGCGTAAAGCACTGCGACCACATATGGGCGGGCTGCTGTGCCGACCGTCATCACGGTCTGCTCGCCGGCCCTAATATCTTCAATCACGCCTCTAAATTGTTTATTCTTTTGAAGAATGCTTACGGTACTGTCTAATCTCACGAACTTATCTATCCTTTTCCGTGCGCCGCAACCGTAATGAAGTGGTGGTGCGCACAGCAAATAGGCCTCGGCAAAGTTGCCCAGACCTCCCTATTTATTACTTTCACTTCTTTCACTATAGCAGCTCGCATGTTCGCGATACCAGACACATGTACTTATCTATTCGGCAACCTCTTCTTTCCGGTTGAACTCGTTCATCGCCCGTTCGACACCGTTTTCGATAATGTACTCGATAGCATCTGTCGCCCGTATAATCGCAAACTCGATCTCTTCCCAATCGCGGTCGCTAAATGGGCGAAGCACGTAGTCTGCCGCGTCCATTCTGCCGGGAGGGCGCCCGATGCCGACACGCACCCGGATAAACTCATCGGTTCCGGCTTGGGCGATAATGGACTTTATCCCTTTATGTCCGCCGGAGCCGCCGTCAGTGCGCACCCGTATCCTGCCCGGTTCAAGGTCAAGGTCGTCGTAGATAACGATAAGATGTTCCGCGGTGGTCTGAGTGTCATTAAGGAGCTGGCACACCGCCACACCGCTATTGTTCATAAAGGTAAGCGGCTGCGCAAGAAGTACGCGCTCACCAGCTACTACGCCTTCACCCCAGCGGGCAAGCCGGTTTTTCTGGTTGAGTTTCACGTTCGCAACATCGGCAAGCCGGTCGATCACCATAAAGCCGACGTTGTGGCGCGTGGTTTCGTATTCGATTCCTGGGTTCCCTAAGCCGACAACTATATACATATGCCCTCATAATAAAAAGGCGCGGGGCATGCCCCGCGCCTCTCAAGCTCGTGCTTAGCCCTCTTCACTGGCTGCAGCTTCGCCGCCGCCCGCAACCACTGCCGGCTCAATGCTTTCAACGGCAGTTGTTTCAACCTCTGCCGCAGCTGCAGCAGCAATCGTTAGAAGAACTGCATCCGGGTCGGTGAGCATAGCCATGTCGCCCGGTAGCTGGACGTCTTTAGCATGAATGCTATCGCCGATCTGCATATCAGTAATATCGATATCTAAGTGATCAGGCATAGCACCTGGCAAACCCTCGATTTCCAGCTGATCAAGATGACGTTCCAAGATACCGCCAAGCTTAATGCCCGCCGCATCGCCAACATGGACAACCGGGATCATGGCTTGAATCAGCTCGTCCATCGCGATTTCCTGGAAATCCACGTGGAAGTACTCGTTCTTAATCGGATTGCGCTGGACTTCTTTGATAATCGCGTTCGGCGCTTTCTTTACGCCTGGTATTTTTAGCTTAACGATGACGTTCTTCCCGGCATCCGAATGCGTAAGTGCCGAAAACTCCCGCGCGTTTACCGAGATCTCGGTGGCCTTTCCACCGCTGTAGACGATCGCCGGTACTCTTCCATCTCTTCTGAGCTTCTTGCTTGATTCTTTACCGGCAATCTCGCGCTTTTCTGCTTTAAGCTCTGCTATCTCCATTAAGATCACTCCTCATATTCTTCGCGTAGAGCGATAAGCTAAGTAGCCAATAGGGCTATCTCACCGCTATCACGACAATAGTCCTATTGGCTAGTTCGCCACATTTATATGGTTTCCTTTAAGTATTCTATCATATAACTCAAGGCGCTAATGCTCTAATGCTCTAGTGCCGCGGTGCTCTAGTATTTTATGAGAAAACAAATTGCGCTATGACTGATTTTGGCCATCGAACAGATCGCTGACCGAACGGTCCTCGTAGACATTTTTCATCGCTTTGGCAAGAAGCTGGGCAATTGAGAGTACCGTGAATTTCGAAATCATTTTTTCCGCCGGTACCGGTATCGTATTTGTCAGCACGAGCTCTTTTATCGATGACTTCTCAATTCGCTCGACTGCCGGCCCGGATAGTACCGGGTGCGTAGCCGCGGCATAAACCTCAACCGCCCCATGATTCGCCAGCGCTTGTGCGCCGCTTGCCAGCGTTCCGGCAGTGTCGACCATATCGTCGATCATTATGCAGGTGCGCCCGTTGACCTCGCCGATAATGTGGGTAATCTCGGCCACATTATGCTGCGGGCGTGTTTTATGCATAATCGCAAGCTCGGCCCCGAGTTTATCAGCAAATCTTTTTGCTGTCTTTACCCGTCCGACATCAGGCGAAACAATGGTGACATTTTCTAATTTCTTATCTTCGAAATATTTGACGAGCAACGGGAGGCCCATCAGGTGGTCAACCGGAACATTAAAGAAGCCCTGAATCTGCCCCGCATGTAGATCTACAGTAACCAAGCGGTTGATTCCTGCCGTCATCAAAAGGTCGGCTATCAGTTTTGCGGTAATAGGCTCGCGTGCCGCTGATTTGCGGTCTTGACGAGCGTACCCATAGTGCGGAATAACCGCATAAACCTTGTAAGCCGATGCCCGCTTTAAGGCATCCACCATAATAAGAAGCTCAACAAGGCTATCGTTAATCGGCTCGGCAAGCGTCTGGACGATAAACGCCTCAGCGCCACGGACGCTCTCGAGGTAACGGCAATAGATCTCGCCGTTGCTAAACGTTGAGATATCGACTTTGCCGGGCTGAACTCCCAAGTGCGAAGCGATCTCTGCCCCTAAATCCGGGTTGGATCGCCCGCTAAATACCATTAACCGTTTACTTTGTTCGCTTGACATGTTCTCCCCATACCTTAATCAAATTGAACATCGTTCTTTTTACGCCTCTTACGTGCCCAGTGATTGATAATATACTGCTCGGAACGCTCTACAGATAAGCTATCCTCCGGCACGTCTTTTGTTATTACAGATCCGGCTCCCGTAAAGGCTCCTTTACCAATTTTAATCGGCGCCACCAACATAGTGTCGCTGCCGATAAATGCCTCGTCTTCAATAATCGTCTGATATTTATTTGCGCCATCGTAATTGCATGTAATAGTGCCGGCGCCTATATTAACTGATGTGCCAATATGCGCATCACCGATGTAGCTTAAATGCGGGACCTTGCTGTTTTCACCGATCTCACTCTTTTTAACCTCGACAAAGCCGCCTACCTTAGCACCTTTTTTCACCAGGGTGGCCGGTCGCACATGGCAAAACGGCCCAAGCGCGGCATCGTCTTCGACGGTGCTCCGGCGTACGATCGCGTTTTCAGCAACTACCCGGTTGCCGATCGTACAGTCTTCAATGCGGCTCATCGGGCCGATAATACAAGCTTCACCGATCGTGGTCACACCGCTGATAAACGTCATCGGGTAGATTATCGTGTCTTTGCCGATTACGGCTTCATCTGAGATGTATGTCGTCGTTGGATCGACGATGGTGACCCCGGCCAGCATATGTTGCTCGTTAATGCGCCCACGCATGACCGCATCGGCCTCAGCAAGCTGTACGCGGGTGTTTACACCCATAATCTCGTTCTCGTCGGGAGCGATACTTGCCATAATCGTCTCTCCTGCGTTACTAAAAACCTTAATTACATCGGTCAAATAAAGCTCTCCCTGTGCATTATTGGAATCGATACGCTTGAGCGCGTCAAAGAGCTTAGTCTTATTGAAACAGTAGGTGCCGGAGTTAACCTCGCAAATCGCGCGCTCGGCATTGCTTGCGTCTTTTTCTTCGACAATAGCCGATACCGTGCCGTCACCTGCCCGGATGATCCTCCCATAGCCGGTTGGATTATCGATTTTGGCGGTAAGGATACTTGCGGCTGCGCCTTGTTTTTCATGCACCGCAAATAGGTTTTGCAGTGTTGTTGCCGTTACAAGCGGGGTATCGCCGGATAAAACCAGCACCGCACCAGCGAAACCTTCGAGCATCTGCTCTACCTGCGTTACCGCGTGCCCGGTTCCAAGCTGCTCTTCTTGCAGCGCAAACTCAACCCCGGTTAGCTCGGCCCGTACCGTATCCGCCATGTGCCCGACAATGACGATAGTGCGCTCAGGCGAAAGCTCGGCTGCTGATTTGAGAACGAAGTGGATCATAGGTTCCCCACAGATTGCGTGAAGCACCTTGGGACGGGATGATTTCATGCGGGTACCCTCGCCCGCCGCTAATACAATGACAGCAAGACCCATCTGGTAAAAACTCCTGTAAAGATATGCTCTGGTCAGTGGTTATATTGTGAGAACACCACATATTATACCATTTTGGTGTGCCATTTGAAATAATTGCTACAATAAAGCTCGCCTATAGAGCCCTTATTCCACGTCAGAGCGCTTGCACGTGACTTAAAAACATGACGATTTGGAAAGAATACGTATAAGTGTGACTCAATTACGCACATGGAGATGGTAACTATGCCTGCAAAAGCAGCATTCTTCGAAGTTGAGCCTTTCGAGGAACTCTATATTCGCGACCGTATGGATAAGCAGATGCAGCTCGCCTTTTTTACCGAGCCGCTTACCATCGACAATGTCCGGCTTGCCGAAGGTTTTGAAATAATATCACCGTTCATCTATTCAAATATCGACGGGACGGTTATAGAACACCTTCCTGAACTGCGGCTTATTGCAACCAGGTCGACCGGTTTTGACCATATCGATCTTGATACGTGTCGGGAGCGCAACATCGTCGTGGCTAACGTACCTTCGTACGGCGAGAATACGGTCGCCGAGCATACAATGGCGCTCATACTGGCACTCTCACGGAAGATTCTTCCGTCGGTCGAGCGCACGCGCCGCGGCAATTTCGACCTCGAAGGGCTGAGGGGTTTCGATTTAAAAGGAAAAACCCTGGGAGTAGTCGGCGGCGGCCATATCGGCCAACATGTTATCCGTATAGCGCACGGGTTTAATATGAATATTGTGGTCTTTGACGTGCGCCCCGACGAGCTGCTGGCGCGCAACCTGCACTTCCGTTACGTGCCGCTTGAAGAACTGCTGAAGGTATCCGACGTCATCACGCTTCACGCACCCTACAATCCCCACACCCATCACATGATTAACAAACGAAATATCCATATGATCAAGCGGGGTGCGATACTGGTCAATACGTCGCGCGGGGGTCTGGTTGAAACAGCCGGAATAGTTGAAGCGCTCAATGAGGGCATATTGCAAGGTGTAGGTCTCGATGTTCTTGAGGAAGAAGGGTTAATAAAAGAGGAGCGCCAACTTTTGTCGCACGAGTATACGCGTGAGCGCCTGCGGATCGCCCTTGAAACCCATTTGCTGCTGTTTCGCGACGACGTTATTATTACACCGCATAACGCATTTAACAGCGCAGAAGCAGTGCAGAGGATTCTGGATACGACCATGTCGAATATCATTGCGTTCTTGGAGGAACGGCCGCAAAACGTCGTCGAGTACCGGCGGGCTGCATAACGTGCGGTAACGATATCCGCTCTGCCGTTGCCGAAGTTACTCGCGGTGTTTCCCCGGAGCTACGATTTGCCGGCTTTTACTTCACGACGGGCATCTCTACCGGTTGATTGATGGCAAAGATCGTAAAGGAGCCGCTCGAACTCGTGGTGGTCAAGCCTTGCCCTTCAACGCTCATCTTGGTAATGCTTCGCATCTCGACGTAGTCGGCGACCAACGTTGCTTTATCGATAAAAACCTTATATACCGCATCGAAGCGAAGGCCTTTGAGTAGCTCGTCATAATTGCGCTCTGCCAGCGCCTTTTCATCGGCGGAGAGATCGTCCGGCCCCAGTTTAGAAATGGTATTGCGAAGTTCGGCTTTGTAATCATCCGGGTCGAGCTTAAGGTAGATCGTGTAATGTGGCTTACCCGCGACGAGCGCATCGTTGCCAAACGCCGCGACCTTTTTTATGCTCCCCGGCATCGAAAGAATGGTCGTGGGGTTATCGAATGCACCGCCGTCAAGAAGCTGGTTCGGCCCGGACGATTCGAGTTTTTCCCACCGGTCGCCCACCTTCTCGTAATAATTGGTGCCGTTCGTGAAGGTCTCGCTGTCGCCGAGGTCAATGTCGAAGTTCGATGATACTATCGACGTCTTGGAATATACTTCTTGCGGTGTTTTAAATGCGCCATAAACCGCAGTCTCAATATTAATCGTTGCAACCGCACTGGGAGCAGCGAACATGGCCATTTTTATCGATCCGTTAAACTTATATGAAGACAGGGCGTCATTGCTGGCCGTAGCCGTATTGAAGATATCCAGAGCACTCTTGCCAGCTCTGGTTTCCTGCGCGGCAATCAGAACGGCTCGCGTTGGATTATCCCACGTCACGTCAGCGCCAAATGCCTCGGATATAAAACGTGCGGGAACGAGGGTGCGTCCTTCGATAACCATAGCGGGGACATCGAGGCGTACCGGATGATCATTCTTGGTGGCTACGCTGCTTCCGATCGGAAGCCTGATGATGGTGTCTGATTTTTCGAGGATAACTGTCTGGTTCTTCTGGTCCCAGACGACATCGGCACCAAGCGCTTCGCTAATGCTGCGCATCGGTACCATCGTTCGATTCGATACAATAAGAGGCGGTATCTCTGTGGAGAGGCCAACCCCGTTAACTTTTATCGATATCTCTGAAGAAGCCCAAGCGGTGCCTGACGACAGTAGAAAAGCTGCCAGCACTACAAGGACAACCCTAAGCGCACGTTTCATATGATTCCTTTCAAGGATGCCGACCATGTCGTGCTGCAAAGACTACAACGACTATTTACGCAGTACCTAACTGCTCTTTGTACTCAGCGATAACCGCAGCTTGGATTCTTTCCCTGGTCTCGCTGTTAATTGGATGAGCGATATCACGGAAGTCTCCGTTCGGTAATTTGCGGCTCGGCATAGCTACGAAAAGACCTTTCTCGCCCTCAACCACGCGAAGATCATGAACGACAAATTCATCATCAATGGTGATACTCGCAATGGCTTTAACTTTGTTCATCTCTACTTTTCGTATGCTCACCTTGGTAATTTCCACTTTGTGCTCCTTTGCTACTATCGTGCCAACCCTATGGCCGAGATTTCTACCTGTGCTCCTTTTGGCAAGGCAGAAACTTTTACTACTTCCCTTGCTGGCGGTTGCTCAGAAAAATAATCGCTGAATACTTCATTGACCGCTGAGAAATCGTCTATATTAATTAAATAAACGGTTATTTTGACCGCCATGTCAAGTGAACTATCGCCTGCTTTTAGTACAGACTCCACGCTCTGCAGCGTTCTTGTAATCTGCTCTTTCATATCCCCATTTATGAGCTCGCCCGTTTCGAGATCGAGCGGAATCTGGCCTGAGACAAAAACAAGACCTCCGGCCTTAATACCTTGAGAATACGGCCCTACGGGCTGAGGAGCGCCTTCAGAATATACAGTAACTCTACCCATTTACGCTCCCGCCTAGCGCTTTCGTTGCCAGTGCAAGATCCGATTCTTTATCTACATCGACGCCTATTTCAACATAGGGTGTAATAATCCCTGCACATGTCGTACTGGTTATTTGCCCAATTCTTTCCTCAATTTGTTGTATGCTAAGCCGCCCTAGAATAAACCGCAGTAAAAACCCATATCCTAAAACACCGGCGATCTTTACCGGTTGCTTGCGAAGTTCATAAATGCGATCTATGAGGCTCATATTATTGGTGATAAAACTGGGGTCGACCAGAACGATATTACCGCCGGTAAAACGCCCTTCCCGTACCCGTGCATAGGTACGCTTTACATCGGGGAAACGCTTCTCGGATTCACCGTATTTAACGATCGGATAATAAAGCGACGCCTTGCGCTCGCTGCACCTGGCAAGAAAATCCGTGATAGCTTCAGGTGTGATAAGCGGAATATCGGATGATAGAATAAGAACCTTATCGGTGGCGCCGAGATGATCGATGCCCGCTCGTGTAACATCGGGAAGACTCCCACTTTCTACCATGAGATCGACGCCTTCTCCCGCTCCGTTGAGCGAGTATTCGACCGGAACCACGACGCAGATGCGGCCGATATCACTGCAACGACGCAGCGCATCGATAACATAGTTTACCATAGGCCTGCCGTTGATCGGCACCAGCCCTTTTGCCGGAACAGGCGCTAATTCTTTCGCGTTACCGCCTGCTAAAACTACTGCATCAACCATGTAATTCTCCTAGCCGCAATACCGGTGTTTGGAACCGAGTTTATATCATGCGCTGTGCTCAATGCATACACCACGCGTTACCGGCTCTACAATCTCGACAAACGCTGCCGGATCAAACTTTTTAGCTGCAACCGCAACCCGGCGCGCTGCCGTGTTATCAGCACACAATGCGATGATACTCGGCCCGCTGCCCGACATCAATGCGCCTTTGGCTCCTGCGTCAACCAATAATTGTTTTATCCTTGAAATAGCAGGATATCGCTTTACAGCAACCGTTTCAAGAAGATTGCGGGAGGATTCCGCAATTTTATCTATATCGCCGCTTTCAAGCGCGATTACAATGTCGTTTTTTGTCCGCAGCGGCTCCGGCGCTTGCGTATCGACGGCACGGTATATATCGGCGGTCGATACGTGTATCGGCGGCGTCACAATGACAATCGGCACATTGGGCATAGACTGAAGTTTGCTAAGCACTTCTCCTTTGCCCTCGGCAAGCATTGTGCCGCCGGCCAAACAAAACGGGATATCGGCGCCCAGCTGTATCCCTAAATGTTGCAGCTCGGCAAGCTCGAGTTTAAGGCCCCAGAGCTCGTTAAGTCCGACGAGCGTCGCTGCAGCGTCGGCGCTTCCACCGGCTAAACCTGCCGCCATGGGAATTCGTTTCGTGATAGAGATCTTCGCACCGTTTTGTGCATTATAGGTTGAACGAAGCGCTTGGGCGGCCTTATAGGCCAGATTGTGCGGACCGGATAATTCTTCGTGCGAACAGGTAACGGTGATAGTATCTGTATCGATTGGGGCTACCTCGACCAGGTCATGCAGAGATACGCTCTGCATGACGCTTTCGATCTGATGGTAACCGTCGGGGTAACGCGAGATAACATCGAGATACAGGTTGATTTTTGCGTAGGCATAGATTGTTAGCATCGTTGTGCCGGCCATTACGGCGCTTGGGGTATATGCGCCACTGTCCTTATCGCTCCTTATCTCCTGCCTACATAAGCCAAGGGAGAATGCTCTCCCCGTTATCGGGGTTGGAGAGCTCCACTGTCTTGGTTAAGACGTCTGCATAGCTATACGATACCCTGCGGCAACGATTCCTCTTCTCTTCAACTTTGACGACAAAGAGGTTGGGGTGTGTTTCTTCTAGGACGCCGTCACGTTCAATAATCTTGCAACGCCCCATGTTCGCCTTGAGGCGCATCTTCTCGCCAACAAACTCATCGAGCTGCTTACGTATCTTATCTACGACCTCCACTTGCGATAATTGACTGATCGCCATGTTGCTTATCCCTCTCCTTCAGGTGCTCCGAATAGTATACAGCAAAATTGCAAAAATTTCAAGTTTACTCTGTGCCGCAACGAATTGCAAGACTTACTGGCGACATTAAGTTATAATACGACAGTGGATTGAGAATTCCTGCTTATAGCGCCTATATTTTTAAAGACATGGCTTGCTAGCCAGGTCAATTTGTACTCCTCATCCGCTTTATCAGAGTTCGCCCATATAAGGCACGAGCGCATTAGCAACGGATGCAAATTCGGTAATGGACAGCGTCTCTCCTCGCCGGCGCGGATCGATATTTGCTGCTTGCAACCCAGCCATGACTTCATCCACGGTAAAGTGAAGCTCCGGGCTGCCGGTAAGCGCGTTCTTCAGCGTCTTACGACGCTGCCAAAACGCTGCTTTAACAACTTTGAAAAAGAGGTCTTTGCTGGTTACATGCACCCGAGGTGCGCTTAAACGAACCATCTTAATAACAGCGGATGATACTTCGGGCGGAGGCAGAAACACATTTTTTGACACTGTTACTACCCGGTCTACATCACAATAAAACTGCGCTTTTACCGAAAATGCACCGTACGCGCTCGTATCCGGTTTTGCGAGAATCCGATCGGCCACCTCTTTTTGAATCATAACGACGTAGAGCCCGATACTCTCAAACCTATCGAGATATGTGGCTAGAATGGGCGTCGCTACTTGATACGGTAAGTTAGACACAAGCTTATGCGGAACGGGCAGATTGCCCGGTAGGTGCTTAATATCCACTGAGAGCGCATCGGCAAACACAACGTTGGCGTTCGGATAATCGCGAAGCGTATACTCAAGGACCGGCTTGAGCCGCCGGTCGAGATCGATAGCCACGACACAGCCCGCTCGTTTGGCAAGCTCCTGGGTTAGCGTCCCGATGCCCGGTCCGACCTCAACGACAACGTCGCTTTGCCCAAGATCGGCGGCGGCAACAATCTTCCCCAAAATATTCTGGTCGATCAAAAAATGTTGCCCCAGGCTCTTATCGAGCCTGAGGCTAAATTTTTTAACTACTTCAAGCGTTGCCTGCGGTGTCGCCAATGTCATTTCTCTGCACTCCCCGACACGCTCGAAACCATTCCATTCCTGCTATTTACCAAGAATCGTTACTTTCACCGGGCGCCGGCCAAATTTAAAGCACTCGCCAGGCGTATTGTAACATAAATCAATACGATTCCCTTTGATTGCACCACCGGTATCTGCTGCGATCGCCGTCCCATAGCCCTCGATATAGAGCTTGGTCCCGAGCGGAATATATCTCGGGTCGACCGCCACGACGCCTTTCCGTGCGCGCATACCGTTTGCGCATTTCGTACCGACGCCTGGACCATAATTCGGTGCATACGCGCTTGCGCGCATCGTTATGATCCGGCCGCCCACGAAGCTTGAAGCTTTACGCTCTGTACCCCGTGAGACATTCGTCGTTCTGTATAAGCGAGCGATCTTGCGTTTCGTGCCTACCGCCACCACTTGTGCCACCGGTGACGTTACCAGACTTTGTATCTTTTCTTGCCTTTGTACCGGACGGTCGCCTTCAAATACGGTTTCCATCACTTTCATGAGTAAGCCCGGCTTACCCTGCGTCACAACGACCTGCTTGCCGTAATCCAAATTTGGATCGGCTTTGCTGATCGTCTGGTACGGTACCGGTACCTTCGTGACTTCGCACTTCTTCGTTACCAGCGTAACCTCGACGGTCATGCCTGCTGCGACCTTCTCGTCGCGGTTCGGTCGGATCTTATCGTCCGATCCGATCTGCAACCCCATGTCCCTAAGGACTCCGCCAACCGTACCAGCTGTTGATACGGTAGCGATTTTTTGTTCGTCAAGTTTTACTGTAATCGGTACTGCATGTCTTACGTTGAGTGCCATACCCTCTTGAATCTTTGCCGAGAGCTTTGGCGTTACGTCGTCTTTTGCCTTAACTGTTACGCCGTTTTCCTTCAGAACAGCTGCTACTGTTCTCGCCCGCGTTACGACGGTTTTACTTTGACCGTCGATGGTAAGCTGCACTTTAGCCGCGCTGCTGACCATATCAGCCACAATGAAGAACATGATGAGTGAGAGTAAAACAATTTCATACCTGTTCGTTTTGAGGCTGCGGGCTATCTGATGAAAACGTGCCATCATCAATCAGTCCCTTCAGCTTGCTTATTATGTTGTCAAGGCACAAGCGCAATAACTGCTCGCTATGATAGCATAATCGGCTAACGAATATGAAACTTTAATTTTCGGGCCATTTTCAGAGGTTACCCGTGTACGGCAAGCACTAAACAAGCCTATGGCCTGTAGATATATCGTATTCACATATGCACAATATATAGGGTTGCTTTGGATAATTATTGGAATTATTAGGCATAATTTGCCAGAATTGCCCTTAAAACTTATGGAATTGAGAAGAGAAGCGACACATTTTCCTGCGTCGATGACGCCACCGCAGCAAGGCTGACACCCTTAAGCTCAGCGATTTTTTCGGCGACAAACCGCACGAACGCGGGCTCGTTTTCTTGCCCTCGGTTGGGAACCGGGGTGAGATACGGGGTATCGGTCTCCACTAAAAGTTTGGTAAGCGGCACGAATTTCGCCACATCGGGCAAAGCACCGGAATTCTTGAAGGTAACCGGTCCGGCAATCGAAATATAAAAATTCATTGCGAGCACGACTTCCGCAAAATCGGTCGTACCGCTAAAGCAATGAAAGACGCCCTTCTTGGGGCGATGCTTGGTGACGATCTCAATTGTGTCATCATCGGCATCACGGTCGTGGATTATCACCGGTAAACCGACTTCATTAGCCAGGTCGAGCTGCTGTTCGAAAACTTTGCGCTGCGTGGCGCGGGGCGAGTGGTCCTTGAAGTAATCGAGGCCGATTTCGCCGATCGCCACTACTTTTGGATGTTTGGTTAGG
Organism: Candidatus Aquicultor sp.; assembly: GCA_036504445.1. Classification (NCBI taxonomy): domain Bacteria; kingdom Bacillati; phylum Actinomycetota; class Candidatus Aquicultoria; order Candidatus Aquicultorales; family Candidatus Aquicultoraceae; genus Candidatus Aquicultor; species Candidatus Aquicultor sp. The sequence continues at coordinate 25,068 of DASXVE010000029.1, read as the reverse complement.
GCTTTTATCTCTTGCAACGCTTCAGGGGTAACATCCTTGGCTTCATGCGGATGAAAGCCTATCGCCGCGTATACGCCCTCGTATTTCTCGGCGATCTCTACCGCCCGGTAACTTGAGGAAAGCTTATCGGCAACGGTAACTATTCTGGTCACACCGTTATCGCGTGCCCGCGCGATAACGGCCTCAACCGCGCCATCGTTTCCAAAAAAATCAAGATGTGCGTGCGTATCTGTGAGCTGCGTTGTTTTTGGCATATGTCTCCTGTTCAATGGGATAAGCGTTCATGCTTATCGAGTCTACCCGGGCTTCTACTTACCCAATTCCAATTGCTGGGTTTTCAGAAAATTAAGGAGGGCGCCCATTGCGCACGCCCATTAAAAACAATCTTTATGCAATCTTCATACTCTACGTGACCTCGATGCGCGGAAAGAGTGGTTCGGCTTTCTTAACGCTCGTTCCGGCTGCCAGCGTGTCCCACTTGCGTGCATCGTCAAGCGTAACGGAAGCAAAATCGCTCTGGCCGAGCTGTGCCCAAATTTTTTCTGCGGTGTGCGGCATCACCGGCGTGACTAAGACCGTGACCACGCGAATCGCCTCCAAGAGCGTGCGCATGACCGTTTGCAGGCGCTCGGTGTTGCCCTCTTTAGCGAGCGACCATGGCGCGGCCTCATCAATGAATTTATTGGCGCGGCCGATGATCCGCCAGATTTGCACTAGTGCTTCGCGTATATCTACCCTGCTCATCGCCTCATCGACGATATCAGCAAGCGCCAACACCTCATCCTTGAGGGCAACCTCTAGCGGTCCGAGTTCACCCGCTTCAGGTATTGCGCCGTCGAAATACTTCATCATCATCGCCACGGTGCGGTGCACCAGGTTGCCGAGGTCGTTCGCGAGGTCGCCGTTAATCCGGCGTATAACCGCATCTTGCGTAAACTCCCCGTCGGCACCGATCGATATTTCGCGCAGTAAGAAGTAGCGGATGGTATCCTCACCGTATTCTTCAATGAGGCGGTTCGGGTCGACCACGACGCCGGTCGACTTGGAAATCTTCTCGCCGCCGAGCGTCCAAAAACCTGTCGCCAGTACTTTCTTCGGCAATTCAATGCCGAGCGCCATCAGCATCATCGGCCAAATCACCGCATGGAAGCGAATGATATCTTTACCGATCACATGAACATCGGCGGGCCAAAATTTGTCGTATTTCGCCTCGTCCTGCAGGTAACCAGAGCCGGTTAAGTAGTTGATGAGCGCGTCGAACCACACGTAGACAACGTGATCGGGATCAAACGGCACCGGGATACCCCACTTAATCGTCGTTCGCGAAACGCTGGTATCCTGTACGCCGCCTTCGATAAAACTTACTACTTCATTGCGGCGAAAATTCGGCTGTACGAAACCGGGATTGCTGTTGATATACTCGAGCAGACTGTCCTGATATTTGGAGCTTCTAAAGTAGTAACTCTCTTCACGCAGCCATTCAACCGCGCGCCCGCACTGCGGGCAGCACCCCTCGACCAGCTGCGACTCCGGGTAAAACGTTTCCTCGTGAATGCAGTACCAGCCCTCGTAATAGCCTTTGTAGATGTCATCCTGCTCGTAGAGCTTCTGGAAGATCGCCTGCACCACTTTGATATGGCGCTCCTGCGTCGTCCGGATAAAGTCACTATAGGAGATATTGAGCTTTCCCCAGAGTTCCTTCCACGGGCCGACCATGAGGTCGCAATGCTCTTGCGGCGATAAACCGCGATCGCGCGCCGCTTTTTCCACTTTTTGGCCGTGTTCGTCGGTACCGGTTAAAAACAAAACGTCGTTACCGGCCAGGCGCTTATACCGAGCCATAGTATCTGCTATTATGGTAGAATAACCATGTCCGATATGAGGAACGTCATTTACATAATAGATTGGAGTGGTAACATAAAAGCTTTTCCGTGCCACAATTTTCCACCTTCAAACGAAAATATATTCTTATATTAACTAAAATAGCATAGAACGTCGTTGACACAATTTTTCCACAAACATTATAATTGATACAACCACTTGTCAAGGAAAGCAGCAGGAGGATACCGCATGAAGTCCACTGGTATAGTGAGACGAGTAGATGAATTAGGCAGAATCGTAATACCTATGGAGCTCAGACGTACGTTTGGCATCGAAATCAAAGACCCACTGGAAATCTTCGTGGATGGCGACTCCATCGTTCTCTCGAAATTCCAATCGGTGTGCGTTTTCTGCGGAACCGGAACGGGAATTGAGAGCTTTAAGGGTAAGAACGTCTGTCAGGATTGCAAGAAAGAGCTACTCACCGACAAGAAAATGTAGTAAATCGACTACGGTCGCATAGAAGTACCGGAAACCTAGAAGCGACCGTTATTTTTTTTCCGGTTTGCCTACACATAAAACCTACAAACGCCTGCTCGTTGCGTCTTGTTCATGTATGTCCATGACCGCCTCGTAAACGATACGTTTGCTTATTCCAAAATCCCCTGCTATGGTAGCGATTGCTTCTTTTTTTGTTGCGCCCCTATTTATTTTTTCAATCACGGCTTCTCGCAGCTCAGCTCCCGTTACTTCACGGAAAACCAGTTCGCCGGGCCCGCATAATAACACGATTTCGCCCTTGACTTCGGTTTCGCTGAGTTTCTCTACGAGCTCGTTCGCCGTACCCCTGATAATTTCTTCGAATTTCTTTGTAAGCTCCCGGGCGATAACCGTTTTCCGTGCGGAGTCGATCTCGGCTATCTCACCAAGCGTAGCTTTAATACGCCGAGGTGATTCAAATAAAACAACCGTCCGTCCGATGGACAAGAGCTCGGCAAGAAGTTTCATGCGCTCGCCTCTTTTTCGCGGTAAAAACCCCTGGTAAATAAACGAATCGGTTGGAAGCCCCGAGACGACGACTGCCGTGATAAGAGCCGATGGGCCCGGTACCGGTTCTGCCGGGATACCGGCGGCGATGCATGCGGTAATCAGACGATGCCCGGGGTCGGAGATACCCGGCATTCCGGCATCGGAAACCAGGGCGATCGTTTGGCCCTCCAACATATCGTTAATAAGTTCTTGCGCCTTGGACACCTCGTTGTGCTCGTGATAGCTCGTCATCGGCGTCTGAATCTCGTAGCGCGCGAGAAGCTTTGCGGTAACGCGCGTATCTTCGGCGGCGATGCGGTCGACCTCTTTAAGAATGCGAAGCGCCCGAAGCGTGATATCTTCAAGGTTGCCGATCGGCGTCGCGCATACGTAGAGCTTTCCTGTCGTTTTCACTATATTTCCCCTGCTTGCTCTATAAGTGTTTTAAGTCTACTAAGTTGATAGACTTAGTAGACTTTAGCTGCTTTATCGAAAAACGCACGACACGGCTATTTAACTTCAATAAGGTCATACTGCCTCGAACCCAGGCCGATTGCCTCGCCGTGGGCCAACTGTGGCTCCCAATCGGCGCTGTTTGCCGCTTTAAATTTATCGGCGCCGGCAGGCACATCGGCCCTGCTCCCCGCCAAACCCGGCGCTTTATTTACCAGGTCGACGCTCGCCTGATCGATGGCGATTGGGTCGGTTGAGGCGAGAATACCGAGATCGGTAACGATCGGCATTTCATTGAAGTTCCAACAATCGCAGTCGGGGCTCACATTGAGAACAAAATTGAAAAAGCCGACTTTGCCCGGCTTATCTTTGCAGACCGCCCACGCGTACTCGCAGATTTTCTCCTGCACGGCGCTTGCTTCTGTTTTCCAGTTAACCGCAATCGCCTGCGAGGGACAGGTAACCGTGCATTCCCCGCATCCCAGACATTTGTTCTGATCGATAACGGCGATACCCGTTTCCTTGTTGACCGTAATTGCCGATGCCGGGCACCATTTAACGCATTTTCCGCAACCCTGGCAATGGCCGGCCTCTATATACGGGAGCATGTCGGAATGCATCACCTGTTTGCCGCTGCGGGCGCCCAATCCCATGCCGATGTTCTTCAAAGCGCCGCCAAAGCCGGTTAATTCGTGTCCTTTGAAGTGCGTGAGCGCAATCATCGCATCGGCATGAACCACGGCGCTTCCGATTTTTGCTTCCTTTACGCGCTTGCCGTCGATCTCGATACTCACATAATCTTTGCCGTTAAGGCCGTCGGCGATAACGATCGGCGCCCCTACGGTCGCATAGCTGAAGCCGTTTTCGAGCGCCGCGGTGACATGATCGACCGCGTTGGAGCGCCGGCCGACGTAGAGCGTGTTGGCATCGGTGAGAAACGGTTTCCCGCCCGCCGCTTTTACCTTCTCAACGACCCGCCGCGCATAGATCGGCGGCAAAAACGCGGTGTTGCCGGGCTCACCGAAGTGGAGTTTAATCGCTACGATATCGCCTGGCTCAATCAGCGAGGTGAATTTTGCTCTATCAAAAAGCTGGCCGGTTCTATCAAGCCAGCTTTTCTTCTGTCCCTTGAAACTGCTGAAATAAACGTCTGACATACTGCCCCCCCTAAGAAGTTGTATGGATTGTACGGTTTCTTCCGCTTATTATAGCAAAAGCCTACGCACGGCAGGTTTTTGCGTAGGTGTTTCTCCCGATGCTGCCAATCCCTATATGTGCTGTACATCTTATGCCTTCTGCATAAGCCCTGACGGGTTGCTTGCGACGGGCCGGGCCGCTCACCGCAGAGCCTTTACCCGAGTTATGCACATTGAACGCACGGGTAGGATAACTGTGTGATAGAGTCACCGGGCACAGATGAGAGGAGCACACATGGCAAGCGATCAAGAGATTTTATCGGATGTCCAGGACGCGTTGACGTGGGACGTCCGGGTGGACGCGGCAAATATATATATTTCGGTGCGCGAGGGGCGCGTGACTTTGAACGGCACGGTCGAAACCTACGCGCAAAAACTTGACGCAAGCCAGATTGCAAGCCGCATCAAGAGCGTAACCGACGTCATCAACAACCTCATTGTCCGACCGCGTATCGTCCGATCAGACCTTGAAATTCGCGACGACATCGAGGCGGCGCTTCGCCGTGACGTCTTAGTTGATGAGACCGACATCGTGGTTAACATCGCCAACGGTATCGTGGTGTTAAGCGGCGCCGTGGGTACTGTCACTGAGAAAAACGCCGCCGAGAGCGATGCCTGGCTGACACCCGGCGCAACCGACGTCATCAACAATATTGTTGTAACGCCGGCGCTTGTTCGAATGGACAAGGATATTGAAGCCGACGCTCGGGCTTCTCTTGCCCGCGATACGCGGATCGACATTGAAAATGTCGATATCGAAGTGGTTGACGCCATTGTCTACTTGCGCGGTACCGTCGCCGATTTTACCCAGAAATGGATCGCTTCCGATATCGCCTGGTGGACGCCGGGTGTTCGCGACGTCGTTAACGAACTCACAGTTAAGGCGGCGGCTTAAATCGTTATGTAAGCCGCCTTTTAACCCTTGATGTGCGATCCGTTGTTCGTGCCCGCCGATATCTCCCGTTGTTTTCTTACTTTTGCTTTGCTATGCGCTATGCTGCTTGCCTACCTTCCCGCTCTTCGGGAACTTCATATTCCTTGAGCGTATCCGCCATCTTTTTGAGCTTCTCGTTAACTAGGTAGTGAATTGTGCCCTCGGGATAGGTGCCGTCTTCACGGCGTTGTCCCGCGTCTACACCGGTTAGAACCTCAATTCCTTCATCGATGGTCTTGACCGGCCAGATATGGAACTTACCGGCTTTAACCGCTTCGACGACTTCGGATTTGACCATCAGGTTGACGACGTTTTGGTGCGGAATCATAACGCCCTGGTCACCAGTCAAGCCGCGGGCGTTGCAGATATCAAAGAAGCCTTCGATCTTGTGATTGACGCCGCCGATCGGCTGCACTTCGCCGAGCTGGTTAACCGAGCCGGTAACCGCGATGTTTTGGCGTATCGGCACTTCAGATAGTGCACTGAGCAACGCGTACAGCTCGGTCGACGATGCTGAGTCGCCGTCGACGCCCTCGTAGCTCTGCTCGAAGGTGAGGCTCGCCGATATCGAGAGCGGTTTATCCTGCGCGTATTGGCCGGCGAAGTAATTGGACAAAATCAACACGCCTTTGCTGTGCGACGGGCCGCTTAGATCGATCTCGCGCTCGATGTTGATCACGCCCTTGGTGCCCAGGTGCGTCTTGGCGGTGATGCGCGAGGGGCGCCCGAATATATAATCACCCAGGCTGATAACAGAGAGCGCATTTATCTGCCCGGCAACCGCCTCCTCAGTCTTTATCATCACGATGTCACGCTCGATCATTTCCTGGATTTTCGCTTCGATCATGTTCGAGCGAAACTTTTTATGCCCGATCGCTTTATCGATATGCTTAGCCGATACAAGCTCGGCATTTTCCGCGCTCGCCCAGTAGCTGGCCTCGCTCGCAAGATCGCCGATATCTAAGAACCTGGTTGAGAGCTTTTGCTGGTCCCCTGCAAGCCACGAGCCGTACTCAACGAGACGTGCAACACCCGCCGGATCGAAGTTCTTGATGTGTGATGCCCGCACACGTTCGCTCACGAAATTAGCGTAGCGCTGCATATGCTCGTCACTACGCACCATCTCGGTGTTGAAATCCGCTTTGACCTTGAACAGCTCGCGGAAATCTTCATCCATGGCATAGAGCAGCATATAAATATACGGATTGCCGATGAGGATGATCTTCACATCGAGCGGAATCGGCTCCGGCTTGATTGTGGTGGCCGGGATAACGCGATACTGCTCGCCCATAAGCTCTAAGCGGATCTCTTCGCTTCGAATTGCACGCTTTATCGCATCCCAGGCTAGCGGGCTTGTGAGCACGTCAAGAGCGTGCATCACCAAATAACCGCCATTCGCCCGGTGCAGCGCGCCTGATTTGATCATACTGAAATCGGTGCTCATTGCACCAAACTGAGCCCGGTACTCGGTCTTACCGATCAGATTGTAATACGATGGGTTAAGCTCGAGCACCACCGGCGCTCCCTGAAGGTCACTGTTGTTGACTACGATATTGACCTTGTAGCGGTCAAACGTTATCGGCCGTTGCAGCGCTTCCAAGCCGGGAATTGAAACTGCCGGTTTTTCCCCCGGGCGAAAATCGTCTAGATTGTTGATAATGTCCTTCTCGACCTCGTTGAGGTACTCCAGTACCTTCGAGCAATCGCTGTAGCGATCGCGTATATCCTGCAGAAGGTGCCCGATCGCAAACAACGCTATCTCTTGGTCGAGGTCTTGAATCTTTTGCTTGGCCCCTTTTTCACCTTTGCGTATGCGGGCCAGCACATCGTTGATCTCCGACTGGAGCTCTTCGCCTTCGCGCTGGATCTCTTTGCGCTGGTCATCCGGAAGCGTGCTGTAATCTTCACGACGAAGCGGCTTACCATGGACTAACGGTATCGTAACGATACCGGCCGTCGTAATATCAACAGCGAACCCGCGTTTTTCGGCCTCCGCCTCGATCTCCGCCAAACCTTGCTCGCGTTCGGTCTCAAATTCGTTTGCAATGCGGGTTTTGCGCTCCTCGTATTCTTTGCTCTCGAATGCTTTTGGGATCTCGGAGCGCGCACTTTCAATCAAGTCCTCCATATCTTTTGCGAAGTTTTTGCTGCGGCCCGGCGGTAGCGAAATAGCGAGCGGCCGGTCCGGGTCGTTAAAATTGTTGACGTAGCACCAGTCGCGCGGTACCGGCTCTTGCTTTGCTTTCATATTGACGTAGTCTTGAATCGTCGATGTCTTGCCTACTCCAGAAGGCCCGGCCGCGTAGAGATTGAAACCCTTTGTTTTTATACCGAGACTAAACTGCATAGCCTCGACGGCCCGCTGCTGGCCGATTGTTACCTCGATCGGCGCTACGTCCGCAGTGGAAGAGAATGAAAATATTGAAGGGTCACACTCGCGCCGCAGGTCTTCGACGGCGACTTCAGCGAAATTCCCCCTGGATTTCGTAAGCTTTAGCTCTGCCATACCTTCCCCTTTCATTCATAAAACTCGTTACCTTGTAATTTCCCTTCAAACCAAAACAGGAAACATGCAAGAGGGAGACTATGGTTTTTCTTTTAGGGGATACATAAGGTAGGAATATAAGCAACCTACTGCAAGCTCAGCTCATTGAAGGTAAGCGCGGCGGCACCGAGTACGCCCGCCTGATTGCCAAGATCGGCGAGCACGACTTGAGCGACTTCTTTGTTCGGTGAAAGCGTGCACTCGGCAACAATCCTGCGAACCGGTTCGAGAACGAGCTCGCCGGCCTCGGCCATGCCGCCGCCAAGCACAACAAGCTGGGGATTGAAAATGTTGATGATATTATTAACACCGATGCCGAGCCAGTAGCCGGTTTCCTTAAATGCTTCCATAGCGACGGCGTCGCCATGTTGAGCTGCCTCGGTAACCATAGGCCCGGTAATTCGCTCAATTTCTCCGCCGGCGCCTTTGACTACGAGGTTCTCCGGATGCCTGGCTGCCAACTCCTTAGCTATGCGAACGAGAGCCCTGCCTGAAGCCAGCTCTTCAAAGCACCCGCAAGAGCCGCACGAGCACCTGCGGCCGTTCGCTTGCACGACCATGTGCCCGATCTCGGCGGCGCTTCCGGTCTCACCGCGATACAGACAACCGTTAATGATAATGCCGGCCCCGATGCCGGTGCCCAGCGTAAGTGCAACAACATCGCGCGCACCCCTGGCGGACCCATAATAGAGTTCACCGAGCGCCGCCAGATTGCCGTCGTTATCCATAAATGTCGGTAGGCCGAACTCGCTTTCAATAATCGCGTGCAAGCTTACATTACGAAACGGCAGGTTGGGTGATTCGACGATTATCCCGCGTGCAAAATCGATCGTGCCGGCAACCGCCAGCCCGACGCCGACAATTTCTTCGGCTTTGAACACGTCGATGAGTTTTGCAATCGTTTCTTTGATTGCGGTGATAACGGTTTCTGTGGTTACGTTGGGTGTATCGATCTGAAGAGACGAGCGCATGCGCCCGTCGCGGTCGACAACGGCGGCCGCGATTTTCGTTCCTCCAACATCCAAAGCGATTGCGAGACGATTCACTGATTCAACCCCTAAAACACCGGGCTTCTCGGGAACGACCATTCCTCGGCGAAATCTTCGCCGGGCGTCCTCGTGGTAACGATCACGGTTCCCGGTGTGACGGTAACAATATTATACGATGGTGGAGTATACCCGCGAGTGCGAAGCGTTGAAACCGTCCCGCTGTTTACGATAAGCATATTGGCGACCGGCCATACGTACGGCACATGTTTGTGTCCGCACAAGACCAGCTCAACACCGATGCCGCGGAGCCGGGCCAACACATCACCGGCATCGAGAACGATATTTCGTTCGCGCCCCGTCCCCGGGATACTCACCAGGTGATGATGCAGCACAAACACCTTGTAAGCATGTTCGATATTAAATTCATCGCGCATCCAATCGTATTGTTCGCGGCCGATCTCGCCGTCGTTGAGATCGGGCTTGGCGGAGTCGACCGCCACAAACTTGATTCGTGACTGGAAGTTATCCTTCGAAGGCAGTCCGAATTCAAGATCGAACGCTCTGTACCGGGTGCCGAATATACTCTCGAAATGCAAGTATCCTAGGTTTCGATGGTCATGATTGCCGGCGGTCACAATTTTTACCGGGCATTCAATCATATCAATATATGTCTTGGCCTGCTCGAATTCATCGCGATAGCCGGCGGTCGTGAGATCGCCGCAGATCACTGCGATCTTCGGCTGTGCTTCATTGATCTCGCGAATCGCGCTGAGCAATAAACCCTCTTCGAAGCGGGGATCGCCGCAATGCAAATCAGATATCTGCGCTATTTTATACGATTCGATTTCCATGAGCAGCTCCGCCTGTTAGATGCAAGATATTCAGCCAAGACTCAGTAAAAGCTCGCGCTTTACGACGTATGTTTCCTAATCTTGTTGGGATTATGCAACTTCGCCTAACAAGCCTTCGCTTATTAGTGGTTACATCGGACAATTGCTCTACGACTTGAGTATTATTGCGGGTTCATTGCAAGTATTACTGCAGCTGCGGTGCTTTGAAACGCCGTAAGCGAAGCGAGTTTGACACAACCGAGACCGAGCTAAACGCCATTGCGGCGGCCGCATACATCGGATCGAGCCGTATGCCCCATATCGGATACAGCGCACCTGCGGCAACCGGTATAAGGATAACATTATAGAAAAACGCCCAGAAGAGGTTCTGGTAGATCGTCTTAAGGGTACGACGTGACAGCGCTATTGCCGTTACCAGACCCTGTATATCCCCGCTGATGAGCGTGATGTCCGAAGCCTCGATTGCAACATCGGTGCCCGTGCCGATTGAAATACCGATATCTGCCTGGGCGAGTGCGGGCGCATCGTTGATCCCATCGCCGACCATGGCAACGACGTGCCCGGTATTTTGCAGGCGCTTTACCTCCTTGGCTTTATCGACCGGAAGCACCTCGGCAAGCACTTTATCGACGCCGACTTCGCGCGCGATTGCCTGTGCGGTGCGCTCGTTGTCCCCGGTAATCATAGCAACAGTCAGACCCATCTCGCGGAGCTTTGCAACCGCCGCACTTGAATGCGGTTTTAATACATCGGCAACGGCAACGATGCCCGCGACCCGGCCATCGACCGCAAGATACATCGGTGTTTTCCCTTGTTCGGATAGGGAAAGCGCCCGATCGGCCAAACCATCAAGCGAGATGGTGTGTTCTTGCATGAGGCGCAGGTTGCCCAGAAGCACGGATTTACCATTAATAAGCGCTCTAATACCGCGACCGGTCAATGATTCAAACTCATCCGTCTCGGTGAACTGTACATGGCTCTCGCGAGCTTTTGCGACTATCGCTTCGCCAAGCGGGTGCTCTGAGTGGCGCTCGGCAGATGCCGCAAGGCGCAAGATATCGGCCTCATCAAAGTTGTTCACGCTGATTACGTCGGTTACTACCGGGGTACCCTGGGTAAGCGTGCCGGTTTTATCGAGCACGATGGTATCGATTTTATGCGCGTTTTCCAGCGCCTGCGCATCGCGAATGAGGATGCCGTTCTGCGCCCCCTGGCCGGTGCCGACCATGATCGCCGTCGGTGTTGCCAAGCCCAGCGAACACGGACACGCGATTATGAGCACCGCAATAAAGCTGAGAAGCGCGGGCGTAAACGATGGTTGGGGCCCAAATATCAACCAGATAATAAACGTGATGAGCGCAATCGTGAGAACGATCGGCACAAAATAGCTGGCCACAATATCCGCCAGACGCTGTATCGGCGCTTTCGAGCCCTGCGCCTCTTCAACCAGGCGGACGATTTGTGCAAGCGCGGTTTCCGAGCCGACTTTAGTAGCCGTGAAGCTAAAGGCGCCGGTTTTGTTGATTGTAGCGCCGATAACTTCATCACCCGCTTGCTTCTCAACCGGCAGGCTTTCACCGGTAATCATCGATTCATCGACAGATGAATGTCCTCCAGTTATGACGCCGTCAACCGGTAATTTCTCACCGGGGCGAACGATGACAGTATCGCCGGCACGGATATCTTCAATAGGAATGTCGACCTCGCGCCCGTCTCGAACCACCCGGCCGGTTTTTGGTTGCAGGCCGAGGAGCCGTTTTATCGCATCGGAGGCGCGCCCCTTAGCTTGCGCCTCAAGGTAGCGACCGAGCAAGATAAGCGTAATAATCACGGCCGCCGTGTCGTAGTAGACGCTTTTCTGTAATCCCTGAACTGCGAAGAACGCCGGGAAGAAGGTAACGGCAACGCTATAGAGAAATGCTACGCTGGTACCGACTGCGACCAGGGTGTTCATATCGGTTGTGCGGTGTCGTGCAGCCTTAAACGCACCGCGGTAGAAGCGCCAACCGGCCCAGAACTGAACCGGGATCGTTAAGGCGAGCAGCACGATAAAGCGCAGCTGCGTCGGAATGGTTTTAATCGCTGGAATAAGATCAGGCATGCTGCCGAGCATAACGAGAATGGTAAGAATCGCCGAAATCATCAGGCGTTGTTTTAGCGTCTGCGTTTCAGTTCGCGGTGCACGTTTCGTCGTACCGGCCTGCGCCTCCGCCTCCGGCACTTCGTACCCGGCGTCCACGATCGCCCTTTTAAGCTGTGCGACCCCCGTCATTTCCGGGACATAACGCACGGTCGCTTTATTAGTTGCCAGGTTTACGCTTGCGGAAACAACGCCCGGTACTTTGGAGAGCGCCAACTCAACACGGCGGACACACGATGCGCACGTCATACCATCAACTCGAATACTGATATCTACGGTGGGGACACCGTAGCCGGCATCTTCCACAGCATGCACCAGATCGGCAAAAGTAACGTTTTCGCCAACCTCAACCGTCGCCTTTTGGCTTGATAAGTTTGCATTTACGCTGGTCACGTTATTAATCTTTGCAATCGCCGTTTCCACACGGCGGACGCATGAAGCTCACGTCATGCCTGAAACCGGAAATATGAACCGCTGTGTCATAAATAAACCCTGCCAATGCTATTATTTGTATATTACTATCGCGAGCAGTTACCTTAATCTTCCGAATACACTTAATGTATCACGATATAAGTGACTACTTAAGCAAAGAAACGTCACTAATTGTAAAATAATACCTATGCCCCCTATAGGTATTATAATTATACCATTTTGCTTCAATTTCTAGCAATCTGCATATGAATACTTAAATATGCAGATATGTGAATGTTGACACAGTGGGAACAAATCCCTAATAATAGGAGTATATGTATATAGGGGGTAGGGTATGGCTTCGTACGCAGCCGATAAAGAAAAAATCCTCTCGAGGCTAAAGCGCATCGAAGGTCAGCTCCGGGGCATCCAACGTATGGTGAATGACGAAAAGTACTGTGTCGATGTACTTGTCCAGATATCATCGGTACTTGGTGCTACCCAGCGTGTTGGCTTTATGATCCTGGACGACCATATCAAAGGATGCGTTAAAACAGCAGTGCAGAGTGATGGCGGGGATGAGGCTATTCAAGAACTCATCAGTGTCGTACAGCGCTTTATAAAAACGTAAACACTCCTCTGCTCAGTACTTCAAGAACAAAAAGGAACGTGCAGTTGCCCCCTGCTTGTTCTTTGCTTTCAGCCGGTCCCAGTATAACCACGGCATAATATCTATCTTATTATCCGTTTACCTACAGCTACTATTCATTGCCTCAACAAGCCCCTGATCTTTGCTGCGGATGTCTGCGAGAAGCAATCCGTCCTTGAGTTGGATAAGACGATCCGCGTCACGTATCGAATCAGGATTATGGGTGACCATAACTATGGTCTGCCCTTCACTGTGAAGCTTCTTAAACAGCTCAAGAACCTCTTCGCCGGTTTTACTATCCAAGCTTCCAACCGGCTCATCGGCAAGTAAAACCGGCGGCTCGTTGACGACGGCGCGCGCAATCGCAACCCTGCTTTGTTCACCACCGGATAACTCGGATGGCAACCTTTTAAGCTTTGTTCCCAGGCCAACACGTTCAAGCGCCTGGATTGCGATATCGCGTTTGTTATCGTGCTTGGTAATCACGAGCGGCAGCATGACGTTTTCGATCGCCGTAAGATACGGAATGAGCTGAAGCTGCTGAAACACAAACCCCAGATACTCCCGGCGAAAATCGGCCATTTTCTCTTGCGAAAGATCGTAGACATCGATTTCGTCAACTTCCAAAGCGCCCGAAGTCGGTGGGCTCATCGCTCCAAGAATCGTAAGAAGCGTGCTCTTACCGCTTCCCGAGGGACCCATGACCGCCACGTACTCACCCGCATCTATCGAGAAACTCACGTCATTAAGCGCGCATACGCGAGTCGCATCGTCGCTTCCAAAATATTTACACAAATTCGTTGCAATAAGTAAGGACATATATCCTCCTAAATACTTTTTAGTGCTTCGGCCGGGTCCATACGGGCTGCCCGGTACACCGGGATAATGCTCGAGATAATACCGACGAATACGGCCAGCACTAGCGCCCCTGCAAATACGAGCCCGTTTAGGTTAACGCTAAGCGTAAGTTGCTTATATATCACCGGTAACCCGTAAACCGAGCTAAAACCGATAACGTAGCCGAGAAAGCCGCCCAAAAGGCTTAATATTGCGGTTTCAAGAAGCACGATCTTGACGATCGTAGCCTGGCGGTAGCCAATCGCCCGAAATATACCGATTTCCCGCTTTCGATCGCTAACCGCAGACATCATAGTGGTAAAAACAATACATCCGCTAGTCAGTATAACGATCGCTGTGACTGCGAGGCCGAAGTTTGCCAGAGAACCCGCTGTTCTCTCTTTATACTGTACCGCTTGCTTGATCGACGATACCGACGCGTGGGGCACCGCTCGCTCGATATCTGCAACGACCTGGTTGGTGTCCTGGCTGCTGCGTGTGGATACCTCAATCAGGCTCAACGCGTGCCCGCGATTAAACAGGGTTTGCGCCTGGCGAAGATCGGCAAAGATAAAGCTGTCATCCTGGCTGCCGGTATCGTGAAGGATGCCGGTGACCGTGAAACGCGTGCCCGCAATTTCGACCGCGCTGCCCTTCTTAAGGCGCAGTGTTTTTGCCGCCTCGGTGCCGATGATAATGTCGCCCGGTGCCGATGGACGCCGGCCATCGAGCATCCACCATTTCTTAGCGCGAAATTCTTGGGCAAAATCAGTGCCGACCAGCAGGGCTTGTTCTTTACCGACCGTCACAACTTGCAGCAATGCCGGGGATACAGCCACGAGCCGCGACGCACCCGGCATATGCTTGATGCGTGACATATCCTGTTCGGATAGGGATTGCACCTCATATGTATCGACGCCCGATATCGCCATTCCGCCGTAGGAAAGCGAGAGGTTCGCCGACGCAGGCTGCACGATGACGGTAAAACCAAATGTTTCAAGCTTGCTCTCGATGCTTTTTTGCAGCGCAAGCATAATGGTCACGATAGCGACCAGAGAGGCGACGCAGACAGCGAGCGCAGCGACAATCATTGCCGTCTTGCTCTTTCGTCGCAGTATATTCTTTATTGCAATCGTGCGTACATGCATAGTGATCTTCCTATATCGTATTGATGGCTTCAGCCGGGCTCAGTCGCGACGCGACAACCGCCGGGTAAATGCTTGCAACAATCGCAATTAGTGCCGTGGAGCCGGCGGCGAGTATGGCGAATAACGGATCAAATGCTATGCCGACATCGATACCCACGGCAAACGGCGCTATAATATTCGATGTGACAAAGCCAATGGTATAACCGGTAATTCCGGCCACAAGCCCCGCTGCTCCTGATTCCAGCAATATAATATAGAGGACATGAGCTTTCCGGTAGCCAACGGCACGCATAATGCCGATTTCACGCCGGCGTTCCCGCACTGCGCTGAGCATATTCGTAAACACGATGAGAAACGCGATAGTAGCCATTGTGGTTGAAAGAATCACCGAAAACAGCATAAACCGGCCGACTACCGCATCGCGGGTTTGAGTCGCCTGCCGCACCGCCGACACTTTAGCCGACGTGAGTTTCTCGCTAAGCTGTTCCTGCATGTCGGTAATCGGGCAATTCTTACACCATGCGGCGACCTCGATCAAACTTACCTGGCCCGGTTTACCAAGAAGCGTTTGTGCCCGTTTCAGATCGATATAGACAAGCTCGTCTTCCTGGCTGCCAACCCGGCTCAAGATACCTTTAACTTTGAATTGAGTGTTCTTTATGGTAATCGTATCGCCTGCTTTGACATTGAGAACGTGTGCCGCTTTACCACCGAGCAGAGCATCGTCTGCGCTTACCGGGCGCGCTCCTTGTTTTATCGCCCACCATTTCTTCAGTTTAAATTCATCCGCAAACCGCACGCCCGCAAGTGTGGCTTTGTGCCCATTGACCGGAACAATCCCCAAGAGCTTCGGGGCGACGGTGGCGATGTTTGCGCTGTTCTTAATCGTGCGTATCTTCGCCACATCGGCGCCTGAAAGCAAAGCCGATCGGTAGGTAAGCCCACCTACCGTCACCCCGGCGTACGACAGCGGGAGGCTTTTTGATTTGGGTACGATCACCATGTTTGCACCGTACTCATCGATTTTATCCTGCAAATCGACCGACATAGCCCGCACTATACTATAGAGGCTCGCTACTGTTGCGACCCCGATGGCAAGCGTAACAACAAGCAAAGCGATCTTTGCGGGACGCTCTTTAATGTTCTTCCACGTAATGTGGTAAAGCTTCATAGATCAAAACTCCATCAGGCGGATAATTCTGCGCTTACCAAGGTGTTAGCTGCGTCAGTTGCCCGTTTTGATACTTGAGTTCTTTTACGACTTTGCCGTCTTTGATAATGTTGATCTGCTGATGGCAGCCGTAGTCTTTTACATCTGCGGTAACATTAGCATCGCCGTATTGTTTCGCATACCACTGGATCGCGATATTCTGTAGCTGCTTGGCATCTGCCGGGGTGACGGATGTTCCCGTGCTTCCGGCAGCGCCTTTGCCGCCACAACACCCAGCGGTTCCACCACTTCCGCTTGGCCTGCTGGCCGCACCGCACCCACCGCTGTCGCAGCCGCCGGTGCCGGGTGTTGCTGTTTGGGCGCCGCTGCCTTGCGCGACCGGCTGTCCATCATAACTATAATCACCGGTTATCTGGTTTGCCACCGTATAACCGCTCTGCTGTTGCGCTCGCTGTTCCCTCGATACTGCGGATGAGCGTATCCCCGCATTGACGACGAAGAAGAGGGCTACCACCGCAATCCAAGCGGCAGCGTACAGCGCCACATGCCGCCAGGTGTTGTTTTTGCCGTGCCGTTCTTCGCTTGGACTATTTGCTTCGACCTGTTCGACCTGCGTCTCGGTATTTTGCATATCGCCTTCGATTCTTCCGTCATGTGCATCAGACATGAGACTCCTCCTTGTGCTCGTAGGGCTTAGATATATCTTTACTGGCCGCCGACCGGCCTATCGATTGCCTGCGCCTGCCATGTCGCTAAATCCGCCTCGGCAAGAATAATGGTATCGCCGGCCTGCTTGTGCGCAATTTCATCCGGCGGATAGAGTTTACATGCGCCCGAAATGCCGACCTGCGTCTCCAGATCCCGCTTGGTCCCGCACTGATTACAGGTGAGAGTGCCAGCTGCTTCGATATGCTGGTATTTACCACGGCACGGCGGGCAAAAGCTCACGCCGGTGAAGAGCTTGCCAGACGGTTTAATGTAGGCCATCATTGGAATGATCTGCCGATCGGACGGCCTGGTGTATTCAAAGTAGACTATCTTGTTTTTGATGATATCGGCCGCGCTGATAGAGATCGCGCCGCCCTTGATTTGCGGCTGTACCGGCGACATCTGAATCGCTGAATCATATGTAAGCGGCTCGGTTAATACGGCCGGCTGGTAACCTTGGGATAGAAATCGCCCTAAGTATTTAGCCTCTTCAGGCGTTGCCTGGGCTACATTCGACCCCCGTGATTGCAACCATACTCCGCCGCCGATTGCTGTGAGCGCAATAACGGTAATGACTATATAAAGCACCATCGAGGGTTTCTTTTTCGCAACAAATTGATCTCGTTTGCCTTTGGTTCGGGATCCCGTTGTATTTCCCATCGTACATAACACCTTTCATCTCGATCTATCAACGACCTTGGTCTTCCATAGTGACCGGCACCCGTCGTTACTGAGTTAACTCTTTGTTCCAAAATAACTACTACAATGCATAGTAGTACAAGCCAAAAAAATTTCGTCTCGTATATTAATTTACACGGCAACAACTCTTATTCTTTACGGTGCATTCCCCTCCCATTTTACAGTTCGAAACAAGCGCAGATTTTGCATACGGCTGTGCGTAGGCAAGGCCTATTGCACCTGCAAGAATAACGATACTTAAACCTATGCTAACAACCAGCCTCACGGCAGACGGTCGCACCCGGTCCGTAGAGCCCAGAAGCCGGTGAACCCGGGTTTTTGCCGTAGCCTTGTCGGAAAAAAACGTAGCGTACGCCGGCGATAAGCGTTTGTGACTGCGGGCGGCCTTCGAAACCGAAACAATCGCGCTCGCCAACTCTACCGGCTTGCCGGTAATACTAACGGCGAAATCATCCGCCGCAAATTCTTTTTCGTGTATAAAAATTGAGAGCAAGTGGTGGCTTACCGGTAACGGCCACAAGAAATCGCGAACAAAAAGGGCGACAAATATTGCCAGGTTATCACGCCGCTTGATATGAGCGATCTCATGGGCAACCAGTGCCGATAGCTCTTCAGTGCTCAAAACCTCGATAACGCCTCCCGAAAGGCACATGACCGGCTTAAGCACGCCGTACGTGAACGCCACAACATTGCTCTCCTCGGAGACGCGAACATCGAACGATTCCGCATTAAGCTCTTCAAGAACAGTGCGAAGCTTTGGCACGCAAACAGCCTTAATATGGTACCGCTGTGCTGCTCTGCGAGCTAAAACAATAACCGTTGCCGCCCTGATAACCGCAAGTATCAGTGCTGCGAGCGTAACGGTAAACAACAGCTGCTGCGGATTTCCAAGTATCTGTAGACTTGAATGATACGCACTCGTGCACCGTGATTCCAGCACGTTGCAGGTATGCGTCACTTCTTGAATTGCAGCGCTGCCGGCAATCCAGGAGCCCAGATTATAGAGAAGCAGGCAGGCTACAGCCAACCCGAGCGCCCCAAGCCCTATTAAGCTGTACTTCGTGTTTTTAGAGGGCAAATCAGTCATTTACAGCTGTTTCCTTTTCTCCTGAATCAACCGTTCGAGCTCGTCAAGCGTACTCTCATCCTCGGTTAGGCTGTCGACAAAAAACGCGAGCGCTCGGGCACCGAGATCGATGTGGAAGCCTTTCATAACTAAATCGAACATGGTTTGGCTAAACTCGGCTTTGCTGATTGCGGCAGCGTAGAGGTACTGCTTACCGTCACGTTCTTTCTTCAAAATACCCTTGTCGGCAAGCCTGCTCATAACCGTCATTACCGTTGTGTACGCGATATCGCGGTTTTGCTCGAGCAGACCGTGTATCTCGCGCACGCTGGCGATGTCACGCTGCCATACCAGTTCCATAATATCGGCCTCAAGGTCTCCGAGAGCTTTCCGGACGCCCGATTCACCAAGCCTTAGATTTCCCACCCTAAATACCATTGTAGCCAACCTCTGATTTCCGTGTTAAGCAAACTATTTTTCTATTTACTATGCTTTGTAGTATATCTCGGTTCAACCATACTGGCAAGAGAATGTGTGCTTGATCGCACTAGCGAACATAAACAAAAGTTGAAACATTTAAAAACCACTCCTTTTTCTGGTATCCTATGTTAGAATTGGAAGTAATACTTATACCGGTAGGGGGTATCGGGGGGTATATATGAGCGCTAGTCCAGAAGTTAGTTTGCTTATGGCCTTTTCGGCAGGTATTATATCGTTTGTTTCTCCGTGTGTCCTGCCGCTAATTCCAGGATACCTCTCCTTTATCTCAGGGGTATCGGTAGATCAACTCGGAAACGCCTCGGCGCAATCTCGCATGCGCGTGCTGGCGGCTACGCTTCTCTTCATCGCCGGTTTTGCCGCGATTTTCGTTGCGCTCGGTGCCTCGGCAGGGCTCGCCGGGTCCTGGCTTATCTCATATAAATCGGTGTTAACCAAAGCTGCGGGCGTGATGATTATCGTGTTCGCCTTATTTACTATGGAGATCATCAAAATTCCACAACTCTATAGTACCAAGCGCCTTGATTTCGGTTCGCGGAATTTCGGCATCTGGGGTGCGCTTCCCCTCGGTATGGCGTTTGGCTTTGCCTGGACACCATGCGTCGGCCCGATCCTTGCCTCTATTTATGCGGTTGCAATGACAAGCCAGAACGTGGGCCAAGCCACAATACTGCTCAGCACCTACGCGCTAGGCTTAGGTGTTCCCTTTATAGCGACGGCGTTGTTCTTTAATGCCGCATTGAGCGCATTTAAATGGATTAAAAAGAACTATCGTGCGGTAAATATTGTTAGCGGTCTGCTTCTACTCACAATGGGTGTGCTTATCCTAACCGGAAAATTGAATATGCTGAACATCTTGTTTCAAAAGCTTGCAAGTTAGCATGCAGTACATACGGCTTGTAGGGCAATTTAAAAAGCAGGGAGCCTTGTTAATATTTACATCTGATTCGCTTGACAAACACTTGACAAACCCAAGCCCATACTGGCTATAATAGGGATGGCCTTATCGCACCTTGTAATTATTGACACATCCTGCGCACTACTACTTAAGCAACGAAATCACCTGATGGTTACCGTGTTGCAGGATTACTGTTGTGAAACAAGGTGTAAGTTTTTCTTATTTTGTGAATTTGTAATATTCATCGGCCTGGACATAGCCGCTAAAGTCTACGGCATTTTGGCCGATTCTTTGTTTGATAGCTGTATAACATGCCGTTCATAACGAATTCAGGATGGTTCATTAGATGCGATTGCCTAAGAAATTACCTAAATTACCGAAAATCACACCTAGAGTAAGAAGGTTCGCTCTTTACCAAGTTGGGCTACTCGTCGTTGTGCTTCTTGGCTTCATGGTCGCAGGCAACGCCATGGTTAACCGCCATCAAACCTGCCAGATGTGCCATGAAATGAATACGGTGGTAGGCACGTGGCAGGCGTCTTCGCATGAAAAAATACTTTGCACCCAATGTCACCATAAAAAACCAGGCTATTACGGCTTTATCTTAGGCATACCGCACAAAATAACGGACGGAGTTACCCACATGATGGGTGCCTACGAAGAGCCGATTCAAGCAAAAAGCTCGATCCAAAACGAGGTTTGCCAGCAATGCCACGTGAGTTGGAGAAACGTATCCCCATCGGGCGACCTTGTTATCCCGCATGAGAAACACTTCAAGAAAGCAAAACTTGCGTGCGTTCGGTGCCATGCCGACGTCGTTCACGGTGAGCAAACCGAAGGAAAATTCATGCGGCGCCCACCGATGGAACTCTGCTTGAGCTGCCATGGCGGCGGCTCGAACACCGCGCCAACGTTAACTTGCAAGAAATGCCATACGGAGAAAGCGGTTCCGTCAAATCATAAAAAAGACAATTGGTTTGCAATGCACGGCACAATCGCAAAAGATCCGAAGAATCCGGACGAGCAGTGCAGGCGTTGCCATGGTTGGACAACCGATTTCTGTAACGCGTGCCATGCCGGCAAGCGCCCGTCGACACACTACGGCGGCGAAAAGTGGCGCTCATTCCATGCGATTCGCGCCAAAGCAGATAAAACCGGCTGTTTCGTGTGCCATAACGAGAAAAGCTTCTGCCAGAGATGTCACGATCCATTTAAGAATTAATAGGAAGGACAGAGAAAACCGTGAGCGGCGGCCCGAGAAATATACTTAATAAAACTAAAGATATATCGAAAACCGTGATCAAGTATTTCCGCGGTAACCCGAGACGCTTAAAATTGCTTGGTGTCGCAGTCGTGGTGGTGGTGCTTGGAAGCTATGGGATGCTTATGGCGACAAACTCACCGCTGTTCTGCCAAAGCTGCCACGAGATGAAACCGGCGTACGGCAACTGGAAAACATCGGTCCATGCCGAGGTTGGCTGCGTCGATTGCCATATAAAACCTGGATTCGGCAACCTCCTGCTGCATAAGATGATGTCTTATAAAGAGATCGTCGCCCATTTAACGGTATACAACAAACCCAACGCACCGAAGATTCACGCACGGGACTTCGAACCGGTAAATGATGCGTGCGGGCAATGCCATTCGATGAACAGAACGTACTCGTTCTCAGGCGATTTGAAAGTGCCGCATAAGCTGCACCTCGATAAAGGCCTCACCTGCCCGACATGCCATTCGCGAGTCGTGCATGGAAACCCTGATCAGCGCAAACCAAAAATGGAAACGTGTCTAACGTGCCACGACGGCAAAAAGGCGCCGGACAAGTGTGGCGCCTGCCATACCAAGAAAGCGGTTCCGGCGAGTCATAAGCAAGGTAACTGGTTTAAGGTTCACGGCCAGATGACAAAGACGATCAATTGCGGCCAGTGCCACAACTGGAGACCTGACTGGTGTATGCAGTGTCACAAACAAAAACCGAAATCTCACCTTGTATTGTGGCGTTCGAATCATGGGGCAAATGCAAAAGCCGATCGCACCGGCTGCAACGCCTGCCACCAGGAGACCTTCTGCTTGCGCTGCCACGGTGTCGCACCGTAAGCATTTCGCGCATGATCTAAGACAGATATAAAGGCTGCTAAAAGGCAGCCTTTTTTATTGTCAGGATTGCTTTTGCATACTATGATTTTTATAGGAGGGGTCATATGGATTGCACGAAGGCACGCAAATTGCTCGCCGCTTATTATGATAATCGTCTTGATTCTGCCGATAAGCAAGAGCTAGAGACCCACTTAGCAAGCTGCACGCGTTGCTCTGAAGTGTTAGCTGCCTTAACCGGGCTACCGCACCTTCTGCGGGGCATCTCTGTTGAAAACTTGCCGAAAACAACAAAACGCCACATTGTACGCAGGTCTAGCCTCCACGACAGAACAACGAATGAGGCTGCTCGAACAAAACAGCCGATGCTTCCGGCATGGGCTATTGCTGTGGCGATTATCCTTGTCTCAGCTATGCTGGTTATCACCCCTCTTATGATAACCGGACGGTTATCACTGGTGGCGACGCACGTTAAAGATGTATTTAACATTTCCCAAGGTTCGCAGCATGCTTCAGTGCAAGGTAATAAAACGAAAAAGCATGCCGAGCCGGAGAAACCCGTTTTTCCAAAACCGTTTATATATCTTCCAGATCCGCAAGTACGCATAGGCACCGAACACAAAACCAAGGAAACGATTGAGCAAGCCGCAATCCAGCCTATAGTGGTTCAATTTTCTCAGGACTTTAGGATCGTTGAGGCAAATGCATATCGCGATCAGGTTATTAACCAATTACTACTGCAAGCGTCATCGCTTGGGCTTAACGCGGGGACGCTGAGACAAGCGGTATTAACGGCGGCTGCGTCTGTTAAGAAGCCGGCGGTTCCGTCTTTTGCTGAACATGCGGTCCTTAACGGACACAATGCCTGGGTTATTGTATTGAATTGGGAAAGCGGTAAACCGGGTACGGCACTATCCCGAATTGCCGTTTATGCAATCGATGAATCCACTTCAAAAATCGTAGAGTCGTGGCCGCAACCGACGCTTCTCGATATGTATGCGCAAGGAGAGAATCCCCATAAAACGCTGTTCTGTAGAGACTGCCATCCTAACTTCGATAATACGCCAAAGAGGTTTTCATCTGTCGATTGGCGCCGAACCGCAAAAACGGCTTGCACTAAGTGCCACGATCATAAGAAACAGTTTGCAAAGTATAAAACCAGTATTCACGGTAAACTCGCGCTCGCAAATAAACCCGGGAAAGATGGTATCCCGGCCCCGACCTGCGCCGATTGCCACAGCGGGCATACCACGCTTGCCCTTAAAAACAACCCTGGGAAACAGGCTGAAATGCACCGAATGGCTAAAGCGATATGTGGCAGATGCCACGAGAAATATTGGCAATCATACAATGATTACTACCATGGGAAAGGCTATAAAGCCGGCGCCCAAGATGCCCCCGCCTGCTGGGATTGCCATGGTTACCATGATATCCAGCCTCTAACGAATACGCGGTCTCATGTAGCATCCGTCCAATTGCCGAGCACGTGTAAGAAATGTCACGAGGGTTCCGACAGCAATTTCGCCGCGTATGCAAAACTTATCCACGGGTATAATAAAGAATTGCAGAGTACATTTATCATGCGGTACCTAACTGCAATAACCGGACTCCTAGGCAGTGAGCCCGAGACGGCTAGTATGTCGAGCAAGAAGCATAGCGCAAAACCGGAGGGTACCAGATGAAACAGTGCAAGAGAATCCGTTTACTTCTACCTGCGTATTTCGATAAAAAGCTCGATACAAGCGAGAAAAAAGAGGTCGAGGAGCACATCAAAGTATGCCCCGATTGTAGCGCGGAATTTGCGCGGGTAGAACAGCTTGTGGGCACACTTCAGACAATTTCGGGCATTGAGCTGCCAAAATCAATAGCCGAACAGCTAGCGGGCACCGTGCAAACCACCAGCACGCGACAGCGTATGGTCGGAGCGGCTCGCGTTATGGCGATTAATCGTCGTCACATCTACCGTACGCTGGCAAACATCGTTTACGTAATTGTTATGCTCGTATGCATCGCTTTTCTTCTCAGGCTATGGATACCTCAGGGGGAGAATGCCTCAGACAATAATACCTCGGCACAAAGCAGCGTCGAGACGACCGCGCAGCAACCTCCGGTTTCGCTGCGCTCGCCGGCCAAGCCAAAAGCTGCGGAGCCTGGCGTTGAAAGCCTTGAAGACGCAAATGCTAACGACAGGGCAAATCGTATGCCACAGCCCCAGGTTAAGATTACTCATGCTCGTTACGATCGTTCCGATGTTGACGATGCGAAATTTCAATCAATCGTGCGCGATTTTAGTTTGACATATAACGAAATGCAGGTAGCACAACTGCAAAACCAGTATGTATCGGATGCTGCACGCCAGGCCGCACAGGCTGGAGAAGACCAAGCGATGTTGCAGACCTCTTTAAAAACACTGCTTTCACGGTTTGAAAAGCCGGCCCTCCCCGCGTATATAGAAAAAGTACGCTTTGAGGGTAAAAACGCCTGGATTATCGTGATTGTATGGAGCGCCGGCGGGCCTGGATCGCAGCTTTCTAATGTATCTGCGTTTGTAATCGACCCGACTCGCAACGCGGTTATGTATACAGAGTAATGAAGCATACATGGTTGTCATAGACCGTCAGTTGCTAGATAATTAAAAAAATAACGAGTAGCCGACTAACCAATAACTGAAGCAAGTGGGGGTTATTATGCCTGATTCGAAACAACTAGACACAGATGTAGCGCAACCAACACAGCCGTCCGGGCCCGCAAACAAGCGGCGCACCACACTGTGGATTGCTGTTACAGCAGTTATCATCCTGTTCCTCGCTATCCCCTATTGGTATACGTCAAACCCTCAAAGCTGCACCCGCTGCCATGATATGCAAAAGTACTACGATTCGTGGAAGATATCATCGCATTCGACCGCGGCAAATAATTGCTTTGTCTGCC
>DASXVE010000028.1 GCA_036504445.1 Candidatus Aquicultor sp. | reverse complement strand
CTTTGGCAGGTTAAAGGATGAGTGGGCGGACGTGTTTGCCGCCGCTCAGAGCGAAAGTGAGGTGATTAAGCTTATCAACAAAGCGCTCTCGTACTATAATGAAAAGCGTCGGCACTCTGCAATCGATTATCTTGCGCCGGATGACTTCATCAAGCGAGAGTTTGCAGGAGTGTCAGCGTAATACCGCCATTCACCTTAGGATTCTTTCCTAACGGTTCAACTTTTGGGACGCGGCGCCATCTCGCACATACGACTCGACTGCTAGGTTCTCGAATACTTGGGTTTGCTTCTTTAGCTGCTCCCATAGCGCAGGCGTGAAGGGCTCAATAGTATCTCGCACCTAGGGTAGATCAATTGCAAAGCGGCCTTCGGCCGTATCAATCAAAGGATTACTTGTTAGTAAAATAAGGACCAATCCAGTGAGCCAATTTGACCCGAATTAGGAATCCTTCGTTTAGAAACCTTGATATAATATCACTGCAGCTCATCGACATACATCTTAAGTTTCTCCAGCTCAGAAAAGTTCAAATAGCGTCCTGTGAGGGCGACCAGAAAGTTCTTATTTGAACTTGAAGAAAAAATTAGATCGAAAGGGTTAGCAAAATCATTACTGCTAGCCTTTTTGCCTTTTATGTGGATCTTTTTGAAGAATGCTTGATTAAACATTCTCTTGGTCTGAGGGACAGCCAGCGCAGGTAATTGCATATTCGATGAAGGCGCAGCAGCGCCTGTATAAAACATACTGGAAGCTAGCAGCAAAAAGGGCAAGTCAAGTTGCCGTAGTAGCTGCCGCAAGGGAGCTAGCTGGCTTTGTCTGGGGCCTTATGGGTGAGAACCTCAACTAAGACCCAAGGTTTGAGCTGATCGGGATAGGCACGAATAAGGAGAAATTTCGGGGACACTATGCGGCGTTAAATCCGCGTGAATAGATTAAGACAGCTCCGGATGAATAATAATCAATGTGGTAGCCAATCCACGAATAGCAGGGCAATCATCGTCGAAGAGCCCTGTCCCGATCAGCTCCTTATTTAAAGGAAGCTTGAGATGTAAATCGTAAGCTTAAATTCGCAAACCGTATAAAAGAGGCCTGGTTGGTATTGACAGTGGCTCACTATAGCAGTGTCTACTAAAGACGACAAAGTTGGAAGATTATTGCTCTGGGGAGCCATAATCTTTTTCTATGGTTTTGATGAATCCTTTACGGACAAACCAATTGCTTTTGCGACTGCAAGCAATTCTTTATCCGACGATAAGAAATCAGCATCGGACACCTTTAATGCTGCCGCTAACTGAAGCGAATCCAATGTCCTTAAATTACGAGTTTTACCATGTTTTACGATAAGGACGGAGGCGCTTCTGAAGTCATCTTGGGATAGATCAATCAACTCAATGTTCTCTGCCTGTGTGTCACTCAAGAACGCTTCCCATATAAGTTGTTGCTCTTGTTCCTGCAGTTCGTTCATTCTGACTTTTTTCATTAATGCCGAGGCGAATTCAACAAGCGACAATTCGCACAGATATAGGCGCTTAGCACTTAGAATCATTTGCTCAACGTTATCGCTATCAGCTTCAGGATAATAATATTTGACCAGAGCGCTTGTATCGACAAAGACATTCAATTACAGGCGCTCCTCTCTGTTCTCGGAAATAATCTGAGATAATGGTGTTCCCGTAGGCTTGATGAGTTTTCTGAGTTGCTCACGACTTGAGAGAGTTTTCGGTTGTTTTACAGGGATAGGTACGATTTTGGCTATTGGTTCGTCTCTTTTTGTAATGATGACTTCTTCGCCTTTTTGGACTGATTCAAGATACTTTGTAAGGTTTTTTCTCATTTCTTTAATGCCAGTTCTAATCATGACTACCTCCAGGTTTACACTAGTGTACACCATAGGATAGCGCCTATCAATAGTCATTTACAAATTTATAGCGATTTCACAAGCTCAGCCAGGAACTCCAAGCTCAAATAGTGTTCAATCAGATGACAAAGTTAATGCCCTTGCGAAAAGTATCTTCGCAAGGGCATTTTATCTTTTGAAAACCAAGATGTGTGAAGACTTGAACAGGACCTAAAACGGTATTTGCTAGCTTAGGGTTACCTGTACATATTTATGAGCTGGCCTGTAGATAGAAACGCCGACAAAAGAGAGGATTGGTTAAGCGAACCCAGGTAGCTGTAAAGAACCGGTGCCGTATCATTTGCCAGCGGTGGCTGGCTTGCATAACTGTTGAGCGGGCTGACGGCGATTGACCGGCTTTGCGCACCGGCGTTGGTGGCAATACTATCAAGGCCGCTAAACGCAGCTTGCACGGACTTGAAATTGTTTTGCAGGGCACTGTTGAGTTTGCTCTGGTCTACCGCCAGTGTCTGATCCGGGTTTTGAGTGATGCCAATCGAGCGAAGGGCCGACATCTGGGACGTAAAGCTCTTATTTAAGCTGCTGGCAACTTGCGGCTTTATATACTGCTGGTTTTCGGCAGTAAAACTAACCATGTTGTTGTAGGCTGAGACAAAGCTGTTAACAGCAGTGCTCACGACTTGTGTGTCATTGGATACGGTGACCGTTGCATTATTGGTGACAGCAGCGATCGTCATCGTAACCTTTGAATTCTCCAGGTATACCGTATTTGAACCAGAGGTATAGTTGGTGCCGTTCACAGTATAGTTCGCATCTGCCGCGAGTGTGGATGCCGAGCTCACACCTGTAGAAGCCACGGCGGTACCGGTCATGTCGGTGATGGTAAAAGCGTTGGCCGTGCCAGTGTTATTCGCGGTGACTTGGAGCTTGCTTGTACCAACAGAAGTACCATTTACAACGGTTGCGGCGACACCTGCTCCCGCCGCGTTGATCGCCTGGGCCATTTTATCCAAAACCGTCTGGTTGGTATCGCCTGAATTGACGGCAAACGAGGTGGCATACGCAACACCGTTGGTTTGAACTTTGAACGTGTAGGTGGCGGCGGCTAGGCTCGTTGTCGCCGAACTCGTCAAAGCAGTTCCCACATTTTGCTGGGCTGCTGCGATCTGGGTTACGGAGACGCTGTAGTTAGTGAGTGTGGCTCCGGCCTGCGCCTTAGCCGTTACGGCGCTCGGTGTAGTTGAGGTCGCACTTCTCTGCAGAAAAACGTTGTCTTGTGTCGTCGGCTGAAAGGGCTTGGAGGCCTGCCATAGCCGGTTGGCGTTGCCGGTGAGTGCCACCAGGGCTTTAGTCATTAATGACGGCTGCTGCCGCTTCCAGGAATTTATCGCCAGGGATTGCTGGGCCACCGAGTATGTCGCCGATAATTGAGAGAGACCCCGACCGGATGTCGTGCTTGAAAGATACGCTGCCGTCCAATTGTTCAAATAACCAGAACTCAATGGACTTACCATTTTATACCTCGCTAAGCCAATAGACGTTAGCTGTAAGTATTGTTTACTTAGTATTATCGTCATTGAGTAGTAAAACCTTTAGATTGAATGTCAGAATATACCATAATGTGGAGGTAAATGGTTATAAGTTAGTTGACGTTCATGAGAAACAGATCAACCGCGCTCCCTCTTCATCCATTCTTCATCTTAAACAAATACAATAGATTTGTTAGGAGATGAGGAGCAATTTGAGTTTAACTATGAAAAATAAGCCTATTATCAAAACACAATCGCTTACCAAGAAATATGGCGATTTTATCGCCCTATCTAATTTAGATTTAGAAATAAACCATGGCGACATTTTTGGTCTGCTGGGTCACAACGGCGCCGGCAAAACAACGACAGTAAGTATCCTTACTACACTATTGCAGCCAAGCGATGGAGTTGCGGAAATATGTGGTTATGACGCTGCGACGAATAGCAAAGAGGTCTGCCGAAGAATCGGTTATTTACCCGAGAACGTTGAATTTTATGACGCGCTGACGCTGCGGGAGAACTTAGCGTTTTTTGGCAAGTTATCCGGTGTCGAGAATACGGAAAAACGAATCAGTGAGGTACTTGAGTTTTTAGACTTCACGGGTCACGAGAATCAAAAACTTGAAGAGTTTAGCAAGGGCATGCGGCAAAGAGCCGGGATTGCCCAGGCGATACTACACAAACCGGAAGTCCTTTTTCTTGATGAACCCACATCGGGCCTTGATCCTCAAGGCGTAAAGCTGTTGCGAGAGAATATTATCCACCTAAATCAAGAGTTCGGGATGACGATTTTCATGAATACCCACTTACTTTCCGAGGTAACAAAAACCTGCACGAGTATTGGCATTTTACGAAATGGAGAGCTGCTGTATCACAATACACTGGAATCGACGCTGCAAGCCTTTCCTGGAGAGCTTTCGCTCGAAGATATATATTTGAAAGTCGATGCAAGGTCAGAATGAAATCCTCTATTTTAGCAATCGCGAAACAAGAAATCAGAATTGCCAGAACCGAGCGTCTACAGATACTGTTGCTCGCTATCTTTGTCGGTATGGTTTTCCTTTCGAGTTTTATCGGTTGGTCTGCACATCACACGGTAATGAATGTTTACACGGAGACTGTGCGGCAAGGTGCAACAGCGGTTGCTAATCCATTCGCAAATCAACCGCAGCTAGAGTTGCTGAAAAATACAGTAATTTATATTGTCCTTATCGGTGCTCTCCTTGCTATTCTCATTGGTGTTAGATCAAGCTTGCACGACCGAAAAGCCGGCGTAATCGACATCATACTTTCACGGCCCTTGAGTATGCGGCAATATATCGCCGGCAAGATATTGGGAGTCCAGATTACCGTTGCATCCATTCTACTTATCACCGGGGTTATTAGTTGGCTTGGCATCAGTATTGTCTTGGCGCATCCGCTTGGTCTTGTATCTACCGTAGCCATTCTGAAGTTTTACCTAACGGCCTGGCTCTTTCTATTTCCATTCTCGATACTGGGGATGGTATTCGGAGCATGTAGCTGCCGTGAAACAACAGCGCTGCTCATCCCCATTCTTATTTGGGTACTGTTTGCTTTTGTAATTCCTCAACTAGGCACAGCTGAGCATCCGTCGGCACTGTTAAATCCAGTACCCGCCCAAGCAGCCTCACAAGGGGAATTTTTTAGCTTTAATCGTTCGATATTGCAGCCAATATCGATAACGGATCGGTTCAAGAGCGCTAGCGGTGCAATATTGCAGTTTAGCGATGCCACGGGACCAGCGGCATATGATTGGGCTGCGCTCACCGGGATTGCGGTTGCAAGTTGTTTTT
This sequence comes from Candidatus Aquicultor sp., assembly GCA_036504445.1. Taxonomy (NCBI): domain Bacteria; kingdom Bacillati; phylum Actinomycetota; class Candidatus Aquicultoria; order Candidatus Aquicultorales; family Candidatus Aquicultoraceae; genus Candidatus Aquicultor; species Candidatus Aquicultor sp. Next base: position 99,597 of record DASXVE010000028.1, on the reverse strand, counting down.
TAGTTTTGTTCATAACCCCAAAGGCCATGAGAAGAGAGCTATATGAGTAAGAGTATCAGGACGATTATCGCTAAAGAATTGAAAGATATTTTGCGTAGCCGGAGTTTTCTAATCCTTTGCGCGGTGCTTGCCATAGTTGTCATATTGTCCCTCGTTATCGCTTCGATGGATTTCCATGCCCAGTTGGCTGATTATCAACAATATCTGCAAGCTTTACGGCAAAACGGCGGTATGGCAACACAAAGCGCTCCTCAGTTCTTTGCCTTACAACAACTTCGGAGCAGCATCGAATACTTGGAAATCATCGGCGCTATTGTGGCAATCATCGTCGGGTATGGCGTAATCGCTAAAGAGAAGTACCGTGGCACCATGAAGCTATTATTTAGTCGCCCTCTCGGCACTTTCGATATCGCCCTTGGTAAGATTATCGCCCTGGCGATCGTTTGGGCGCTGATTATTTTTGTTTTGGAATTTACCATCATCGCGACCTTGAGGTTTGTCGGCGGCGCAATTCTAACCAATACGGAGTTGCTCAAGCTGACCATTGGCATGGGCATGGCCTGGGTATACTTGCTTTTCTGGACGGCACTTGCAATGGGGCTGGCAGGTTATACAAAACAGCTGACGACCGCGTTAATAGTTAGTTTCATCTTGTGGCTAAGCGTTGTCTTGATTGTCCCTCAAATCGGTGACACTATGGACCCTGATAATCAGGTTCCGGGCGGGCTATTCAAGGCTCTCCAGGTAAATAAAGCGCACGAAAAAGCTGTGCTGGCTCGCTTTCATGGCTACGAAGTAACTCGTAACTATTTAGAAGAAAGCTCACTCAGCAAGCATTTTGAACGGGCCGACTTCGCCATTTTGGGCATCAAGGATGAGTTTAATCAGAAACCTGTCTTTGCAATATTGCTCGCAAAATGGGGAGATATGGTTTGGCTCATATGTAGTTTGCTAGCCAGTATATTGCTTGCTTTGGCACAATTTAATAAACGCACATTAATAAAGAAGGGGATCAGATGAAAAAGAACACGATGACAATTATTGGAGTGGCAGCGGTTGCTGTGCTGGTGATCGCGGCATTGCTGTTCATGCTCAATAAGCCGAATAGCCAGGATCAAACACAAACGAAACTGCAGGATCAAACACAAACGAAACAGGCCGCACCGGTTACCACGAATCCGGTGAGCCAGGATCAAACACAACTGAAACAATCTTTGCCGGTTGCCAGTAATCCCATAAAAAATACCGCTGTAACTGAGGGTCTTGCGATTGCTAGTGCTATGGTTGAAGATAACGTGGACCCGGATACTAACAAGCCGATTGGAGACCGGCTGCAAATCGCAATCAAGAACAAGAGCTCTAAAGCGATGAGCGACTTCGAAGCATTTTATAAAATGACCGACATCGTCACCAACAAGAGTGAAAACTACTATCAGAAATTGACCGATTTCACTCTCAATCCAAATGAAACGAAAACAATATTTTTTGATAACAAAACAGGTCCAAACCACTATCCCGAGAATAAGTACAGTATCTACAGAAACTCAAAAAATGAGGTGCGTTTCTCTATTGAAGTAAGTACACCTGGATTCAAACCAGTGGCTGCTAAGGCAACGAAAGCTAAAGGTACGGGGGAACAGCAGGATTAAAGTCCCATGGGCGACGAAGTTTAGACAACTTAAGGAAGCTTCTGATAAGTCCATTGTTCAAGCTGAGGCGTCAACGGTAACGGGGTAGGTCCAATATCAATACTGCGCTTAATCGGCAATTGACAAAGATAGCTTCATTAGAACGGTGATAACGTCTTAGCTTATGGATATCACTTTACATCGTCATATTTGTGGCTTAATGTTCAGTATATGCAAGGCAAGTTGATACGTGGACGAAACGTCATAATTATCCTGCTTATATGCTTAGCCGTTGCTTTGGCGGCGGTAAGCATCATGCCAAACCTCGGTCGTTTTACAAGCACGCAGGCGCAGCGCGATCGAGTCTCGCAAGCAAGCGTAACAGATACTACCTCGGCGAGCTTACCTTACAGATTTGTTGTCATGGCAGACAGCCGCGGTTCAAACAATGGCGTTAACGACGCGGTGTTAAAACGCGTAATGAAGCAGGTGAAAATGCTATCACCGCAGCCTAAAGCGATATTTTTTGTCGGTGATATGGTAGGCGGCGGCCCTCTTGTATCACAGCAGCTGCAGCACTGGAAAGACATCATGGACAATTACTATCCGCTATCCATGATTTATCCTGCTATCGGCAATCATGAAGGGTTTGAATCCGCATTCTCGAAGGCTTTTGCCTATCTTCCGGATAATGATGTAAAAGGGTTTGGACGCACCGCATATCGCGTTAGCCGGGGCAATATTGAATTTATCGTTTTGAACTCCGAAGAAAACCATAGCATCGACGGTGCGCAGCGTACCTGGTTAACCAAGCAGCTGCAAGACAACAAAGCCCGTCTCAAGTTCGTCTTTTTTCACGAGCCGGCGTTTCCGACGGGCTCCCACGTTGGCTCATCGCTCGACGCTAACCAGCTTGAGCGCGACCGCCTCTGGCAGGTTCTCGATGCAAACGGCGCTAACATGGTTTTTGTCGGTCACGAGCACAACTACACCCGCCGCCATGTCGACGCCTCGATGAACGAGACGGTCAAAGGCCAGAACTTTATATATCACCGTAAGATATACCAGGTAACCGCGGGTTCGGTCGGAGCCCCGCTTACGAAGTCATATAAGAGCCGCAAAAATGTAGACATCGCCCCGAAAGCCGCCTATAATTTTGCAGTTGTCGACGTTACGAGCAAAGGTTTTTATATCCGTGTACTTGACGATCATGGAAAATTGATCGATAAATTCTAAAAAGCAGCGTAATATTCAGAGGCACATTATGAGGATTCTTGTAGTCGAAGATGAAGAGAAGCTAGCGAACATATTGAAAGAAGGTCTGGCCCAGGAGGGTTTCGCCGTCGACTGTATTTTCGATGGCGAGTCCGGTTGGTATCAGATTGACATGTGTCGGGATGAGTATGACCTTATTGTATTAGATGTAATGCTGCCGAAGCTCGACGGATTTAAGGTTTGCGAAAACATCAGGCGCCAAGGTATCAGTGTTCCTATCCTCATGCTCACTGCAAGGGATAGTATGGAGGACAAGGTGCATGGTTTGGATTGTGGCGCGGATGATTACCTTGTTAAACCGTTTGCCTTTGAGGAATTACTTGCGCGGGTCAGAGCGCTACTGAGAAGGCCCAACGCGGTATTGCCGCCGCAGCTGCGAATCAAGGACCTTGTGCTTAATCCGATAACAAAGAAAGTCTACCGGGGTGAAAAAGAAATTGTCCTTACTATGAAGGAGTTTGCCTTGCTGGAGTATCTGATGAGGAATGCAGGGCAGGTTCTGACACGCGAGCAGGTAATAAGTCGTCTCTGGGATTTCAACTTTGATTCTTTTAGCAATGTTATTGATGTGCATATAAAAAACCTAAGGAAAAAGATCGATCATGAGTATCAAGACAAGCTTCTTGAAACGATTCGAGGCGCCGGTTACCGGCTTAGAACGTAATTTGTTTAAACAGGCACGGTTGCGCTTAACGCTATTCTATGTGGCGGTAATTGCGGTAGTGTTGATTGTGGTAAGCGTTGTACTGTATTACAGCTTCTCACAGGACATACAAGACGAGGTAAACGGCGAGTTTTCAAATGAGCAAGCGCAAACAGATTTCGTTGCTAGAACGATTACCGGTCTACAAAGCAAGATTTTTGTCATAGACGGCGCTGTTATCATATTAGTCGCCGGTCTCGGATTCTGGTTGGCCGGGAAAACCATGCAACCCATACAGAAAACGCTTGCTGCTCAAAAGCGTTTTGTCGCAGATGCGTCGCACGAGCTTAGGACCCCGCTGACAATAATGAAAGCAAATCTTGAGGTTGCGATGCGTGGTACTGCGAGTAAGGGTAAGAGCGATGCTGTTCTTGCCAGCAACCTTGAAGAAGTGGATAGAATGAACAAGATCGTCGAAGACCTCCTAGTGCTTTCCCGTATCGATAACAACCAAGAGCAGCTGCAATATTCTAGAATTGAATTGTCTTCATTAGTAGTGCAAAGCGTAGAAACAATCTGCAAATATGCCGAGACAAAAGATACCGTAATACGGAACGAGATCGAAAGCCCGGTTTACATCTCCGGCGATCATCTCAAGTTGGAGCAGGCATTTCTTAACATCCTTAAGAACGCTATCGATTACTCCGGCGAAAACGGTGAAGTGCTGATTCGCGCAAAGCAAGCCGGTAACCAAATACAGATCGCGATTCAAGACAACGGGATAGGTATCGCCCCCGAAGACCTCCCATACGTTTTCGACAGATTCTACAGAGCGGATAAGTCGCGGTCGCGCAAGCTTGGTGGCAGCGGTTTAGGTTTGTCGATCGTCAAATGGATTATCGAACAACATCGCGGCACTATTTCTGCGCAAAGCACCCCAGGTATCGGGACGATTCTCACCATTTCATTACCTCTTCTCACGTCTTCATAGCAACTTCATCTTACCCGGGTACACTGAACCTAGTTTTGGAATACCTGTTCGAACAGTATTGCAAGCAAGTGTAAGAAAGTGAGGTGAAAGTATGAAGACGAAGATTGTGATCCTCTCAGTTGTTGGCGCATTGATTATTACCGGTGGGCTGACAGCACTATCGTTCGCCAATGCCGCACAGCAAGGTGCGGTACAGCAAGCTCCAGTCAAGGTGCAAGCTGCTACTCAGGACAATAATCAGACATCAGGGGTTGAGTCGGCCACGACTCAAGATAAAGCCGATGCCGGTAAGGAAGTAAAGGATGCTAACGAGACATCTGGTACTGAGGCAGTCGATGCACAGGAGAAAGGCGGGGCAGACAAAGATATAAACGAAGTGAACGATAATTCCGGACAGGAATCGGCCACTGAGAAAAAGGGCGAAGTACAGGAAGACAAGAATCTTCCGGGCGGCGGACATCAGGACGCTGAAGGAACTAACGCAGATCACCAATTCGAGGGCGTAGAGTAAGCCTGAAGAATTAAGAACAGTAAGGGCATAATCAAAGGTAATCGGTACTGGCTTTAGCTCGCCAGTACCGATTACCTTTTGGCAGAATAAAAGCTTTAGCAATACACCGAACATCGTTTATAGAGGACGAAGAATGTTTGGAGACAAGGCTAAACGGCTATTTTGAGTTTTTAGAGGACTTTTGTGAGACGAGAAACCGAGGAGAATTATATGAGGACTAAAAGTATGATCGTGGGCGCAATAGTATGGCTGGTTTTGGCGGGCCTCGTAATGCTAAGCGGGTGTGGTCGAACAACGGCAAGTAAGACCAGCACAACGTCTTCTGCAAGCCCCGGTGCTTCGGCGAGTGCATCAAGCACGCAGCAGACTGGAACGGCACGGCCTTTGGGTTCATCCAGCACGACCCAAGCCCAAGCCCCTGTTGCCCCCGAGAAGAACCCTCCGGGAGACATTCCGGATACGCAGGCGTTTGTTGTGTACAAATCAGCTGAGGGGAAATTCCAGATAAAAGTACCTGAAGGTTGGTCTCAAGCTAAAGGGAGCTCGCGCGTCGAGTTTTCGGATAAGCTAAACGGTGTTGCCGTCAACTGGGCACCGAGCGGCTCGGCACCGAGCGTATCACAGGCAAAATCCACCGAGGTGCCGGAACTATCTCGCACCGAGGCGGCGTTTAAGCTCGTCAGTGTCGAGCAGGTTACTTTGCCGGGCGGCCCTGCCGTTCTCATAAGATATCAGAAGAACAGCGAGCCTAATTCGGTAACCGGAAAACAGTACCGGTTGGATGTACTGCGTTACGAGTTTTTCAAAAATGGCGAGCAAGCGAATTTGATTCTCTTATCGCCGGTCGGCGCAGATAACGTCGACCCCTGGCGAATTGTATCGGAGAGCTTCAAATGGCAGTCGTAATTCCTATGAATTCAGATAAAGAATCCAAGCCCGCGATTAAAGCTCAGGAACTCTATCGCTTTTACCACGCGGGCGACGAAGAGACGTTTGCGCTGCGAGGTGTTTCACTCGCCGTTGAGGCGGGTGAGATGGTTGCGATTGTCGGCCCGTCGGGGAGCGGAAAATCTACCTTGCTTGCCTGTCTTGCGGGGCTCGACGAGCCTGACGGCGGCTACGTTGTCATGGCTGGAAATCGCATTACGAGGCGACCGGAGGCAGTACGGGCGGCCTTGCGCGCAAGGTGGATCGGGGTGCTTCTTCAGTCCGGTAATTTGCTCGATCATCTGACGGTCACCGACAATATCAGGATGGTTCAATACTTATCCCCGGGCTCGGATCAAAAGGTTCGCGATCTCTTGGCTGCCGTGGGCTTGGCAGATCGCGCCATGGCTTGGCCTTCGACACTCTCGGGCGGCGAAGCGGCCCGCGCCGGTTTAGCGGTGGCACTTGCAAATAACCCACCGATTTTACTTGCCGATGAGCCGACCGGTGAAGTTGATGTAGCCAACGAAGCGATTATTCTTAATCTTTTGAGCGAGCGGGCAGAACATGGCGGTATTGTAATCGTCGTTACCCACAGCGAGCGCGTTGCTTCTGCAGCCGATCGCATAATCCGTTTGTTCGATGGAAGGATTATTAATGAAGAATCTACTAGTACGGGCTAACAATGTCTCAAAGACATATGGAGAGGGTGAGCGCAGGGTGACTGCGGTCGATAACGTAACATTTGAAGTGCAGGATGAGTCGCATGTTGCGCTGGTCGGTCCCTCAGGAAGCGGGAAGACGACATTGCTCCATCTGATCGCCGGGCTTGATATACCGTCCACCGGCACCATAGAATGGCCTGCTCTGGGAACAAGGAAGCAATTGAAACCCGGATCGGTCACGATGGCCTTTCAGGGACCGAGCCTTCTGCCGGCCCTCACCGTTGTGGAAAATGTCGCACTACCGAGCCTACTTGCCGGTGTCGACGAGCAACAATCGTTTGATAAAGCATGGGCTATGCTAGAGCGGATGTCGTTAACGCAGATCGCATCAAAACTACCCGAGGAGCTCTCCGGCGGTCAGTCCCAGAGGGTGGGTATTGCCCGCGCGTTAGTTACGAAACCTGCACTTTTGCTGACTGATGAGCCGACCGGTCAACAAGACCATGAAAACGCCCAGAAATTAATGAACTTCTTGCTCTCATACGCAAAAGAGATCGGTGGCTGCCTTATTCTGGCCACCCATGATATGGCGGTGGCCGGCCGTTTCTCGACGCTATGGTTTATGGAAAATGGGCGCTTACAAACGGAGGAACAACATGTTCAGTCTCGTATGGATTAAAGGGCTCTCACAACGGCGCATAGCGAGGCTTGCCGGTATGGTTTTCTGTATCGGTTTGGCCGTCACTCTGCTCTTGTCTCTTGGCATGTTCTTCACGTCGAGTAAAGCCAGGATGACCAAAGCGGCAATAGCAGGAGTTCCGGTTGACTGGCAGGTTCAACTATCACCGGGTTCTGACCTAAATCGGTCATTACAAACTATTAGACATACCACCGGCGTACGGGCGGTTCAACCTGTGGGCTTTGCAGATGTTACATACTTTCAGTCTTCCAATGGGGGAACAATCCAGACCACGGGCTCTGGTAAGGCGCTCGGAATCCCTAGAACATATACATCGACATTCCCGGATGAGATGCGGTTTTTGGTTGGGTCCAAAAGAGGAATCCTGTTGGCGCAGCAGACTGCGGCAAACCTTCAGGCCCAAGTAGGAACGATCATAACCATAGGCCGTTCTGGATTACCGCCGGTAAAGCTCCCCGTGAGGGGAATCATAAGTTTACCTGCAGCCGACTCTCTTTTCCAAACCGTCGGCGCTATACCCGGAGCCGGTATTAAGGCACCACCGGACAATGTTGTGCTTATGCCTCTCGATACATGGCATAACCTGTACGATCCGGTCGCAAAGAGCCAACCCACTGCCGTATATACGCAGGTGCATGTAAGGCTTTCGCGCGATCTTCCTCGGGATCCGGGGGCTGCTTTCACTCAACTCGAAAATCGGGCACGTAACCTCGAGGCACGCCTCGCAGGAACCGCTCTCGTGGGCAATAATATTGCGGCTCAGTTAGATGCCGCTCGGGCAGATGCAATTTACGCCCAGTTACTGTTCCTCTTTCTAGGACTGCCCGGTGTGATTCTCGCCGCGCTATTGGCGTCGGTGGTCGGCGCGTCCGGTGGAGATCGCCGTCGGCGAGAGCAGGCGCTGCTTCGCATCCGCGGGGCTTCACCTGTGCTGATTCTCAGACTTGCCTTTGCAGAGACCTTGCTGGTCGGGATATTTGGCACGGGATTAGGGGTATCGGGCGCTGCGTTTGCCGGAAAGCTCTCGTTCGGGACGTATGCGTTCGGTGCAACGGCTTTTCAGGCGTATACGTGGGTTGCGGTGTCCGTGCTCTTAGGAATTTCACTCGCTTTGGCTACCATCATGCTTCCTGCCTGGCGAGATGCCAGAGGCCTCACCGTCCGAGCCGCCCAAGCGGTTATAGGGAAACCGAGCCGACCGCTGTGGTCTCGTATCTATCTCGACATCGTTTTCTTGGCCGGTTCGGGATTGATCTTTTGGCAAGCAATGCGTAACGCATACCAGGTCGTTCTAGTGCCGGAAGGCGTTCCGACTATATCCATAAACTATATAACGCTGCTTGCTCCGCTCATGTTGTGGATCGGCTCAGCTCTATTTACATGGCGCATTTCAAATTTCGCCCTCACGCACGAGAGGCGAGGTCTGTCCCGCATCATTCGCCCTATTTCCCGGGAGTTATCCGGTGTTGTGGCCGCGTCGATGTCCCGGCAGGAAAAGCTGCTGTCAAGGGGCCTTGTTATAATGGCGCTGACCGCATCATTTGCGATCTCCATCGCCATATTCAATATGACGTACATGAATCAGGCCAGAGTCGACGCCCAACTAACCAACGGCTCCGACGTTGCGATCGCAACGTCGGCATCATCTGGTTTGCCAAAGGCATTACCGGCGTCGGCAAAGGAGATAAGCGGAGTCGTAGCGGTAGAACCCATGCAACATCGGTTCGGATATGTTGGAAACGATTTACAGGATCTCTACGGCATTAACCCAAAAACGATCGCTAATGCGGCGCCGATCTCCGACGCGTTCTTTCAGGGTGGTAGCGCCAAACAGGTTCTTGATAAACTCACGTCGCGGCCGGATGCAATTCTTGTGTCCGAAGAAACCGTCAAGGATTTCCAACTTCAACCGGGCGATACGATCAGAATACGCCTGCAATCCGCGCGAGATCGTGCCTACCATGTGGTTCCGTTCCATTACGTAGGAATTGCACGCGAGTTTCCGACTGCGCCGCGGGATTCGTTTCTGATTGCAAACACTTCCTATATTTCTCGCATGACCGGCTCATCGGCGTTTGAGACACTTCTCGTTAAGACGAGTGGATCGCCGCCGGTTGTTGCCAGCCGTATTCGCAAGCTGCTTGGGCCTGCATCGGGAGCGGTCGTTCAGGATATCGACACCCAATTAAAAGTCACGCTATCTGGCCTAACAGCGCTAGATCTCTCAGGGCTTACAAGGCTTGAGCTGGTATTTGCGGTTATCTTAGCCATCGCTGCATCCGGGCTCGTTCTTATCCTGGGGTTTGCGGAGCGGCGCAGGACATTTGCTATCGCATGGGCGCTCGGAGCTCGCGCAAGGCAACTGTCTTCCTTTGTCTGGGGTGAAGCGCTATTTGTAACTATAGGTGGCGTAGGTCTTGGTACTCTTGCAGGGTGGGTATTGTCGCTTGTCATTGTTAAGATATTGACCGGCGTATTCGATCCTCCTCCAGAGCACCTATTCATACCATGGCCATATTTGGCGCTGGTATTGGGGACAGTAGCGATAGCGGTAATAGGAGCGGCGGTTATCACGATCCAAGCTGCCCGTAAGCCTGCATTAGAGGTTATTCGTGATTTGTAAGAGGACGGGAACGGCAAAGTTAAGCCCTTGCGAAAAGCACAATCGCAAGGGCTTATTTCTTAACGTTACAACAGCTTGCACTATGTTAGGGGCCCTGTCCTTTTGGGGATATCCCTTGCACTTAATATTAGCATATGCTAATATTCGAATATAATAAGGAGGGGGTTATGACGCTTAATCAACCAATTTATGAGTTTAAAGCCGGTTTCTTCAAGGCGTTAGCGCACCCTTCAAGAATACGGATTCTTGAACTGCTTCGGGATGGAGAGAAGAGCGTAAACGAGCTTCAACCTGACTTAAAGCTCGAGCTCTCGAACATATCTCAGCAGCTGGCGGTTTTGCGATCGGCGGATATTGTTGTCGGGCGCAAGCAAGGCGCAAACGTTTATTATAGCGCCAAGAACCGGCTGATATACGAGTTACTCGATGCCGCAAAGGCTCTTTTTAACGAGAGTTTAGCGCAGAAAATCGAACTGCTCGGTTCTCTTTAATATCACAAATAGTTAAAGAAGCTAACGTGTATTTGCACGTCATACCTTTGTAGAACATTACTCAACGCGTAAAGTAAGGAGTATTTAGACGTCGTGGCTGAAGCATTTAATATCGTTGTATTTGCGGCATACCTCATCGGTGCCGTGTTGCCACTGGCGTTCTACAAAAACAACCGTATTAACATTCCCATCGCGTATACCTTCTCACTTATCGCATCGACGGCGGGTATTGCAGCATCTCTGGTTGCGCTGGTCAGCATGACTGTCACCAAAATAGAATTGTTTTCGTCGCCGATATTTGGCGTTGTTTCGGTATCTCTTGATTCTCTCTCCGCCTTTTTCTTGCTGACCGTATCGGTCGTGTCGTTCGCGGTATCTATTTATGCACCGCCTTATATGACCAAGACCGCCGGTAAAAGAAGCGCAGGCGGTTTCGGGGCGCTATATAATCTATTCTTATTATCGCTCGTGCTGGTGGTGTCGATCGATAACGCCTTCTATTTTCTCGTCTTTTGGGAACTCATGACGCTTACGTCTTATTTCTTAGTAGTGTTTCATTATAAGCAGAGAGAGACGGCAAGGGCGGGTTACCAGTATCTAGTAATGACACATGTTGGAACGGCCTTTATTCTATTTTCGTTTCTCGCATTATCGGTTCATTCCGGAAGCTTTAGTTTTGCCGGCTTTAAGGAAGCTCAAGCAAGCCTGCCAATGGGATTAAAGAACGTCATATTTATTTCCGCGCTTCTTGGCTTTAGTACAAAAGCGGGTCTTGTGCCTCTTCACGTATGGCTGCCGAGAGCCCACCCAGCCGCTCCAAGTCATGTATCAGCGCTCATGAGCAGTGTCATGATAAAGACAGGTATCTACGGATTGATTCGCGTACTTTTTGATTTCCTATCACCGGCTCCGTGGTGGTGGGGTCTGTTGGTCCTGATTCTCGCCGTAGTGTCCGCGGTATTAGGCGTTATGTATGCTTTAATGGAACATGATATCAAGAGGCTCCTCGCGTATCACAGCGTTGAAAATGTCGGAATCATAATGATCGGTGTAGGGTTTGCCGTAATCTTTTCATCGCTTGGATTTAAAACGGCTGCCCTGTTAAGCTTGACCGCCGGCTTATTTCATCTTATAAATCATGCGATCTTTAAGGGTTTGCTGTTTTTGACCGCCGGTTCGATACAATATGCAACCGGTACAAAAAACATCGAAGACCTGGGCGGACTCATAAAGCGGATGCCAATCACAGCCGCGCTTTTTCTGGTTGGCTCGCTTGCAATATCTGCAATACCTCCATTTAACGGCTTTGCAAGCGAGTGGTTGCTATTTCAGTCTATACTTCAAGCCAATCTTATCGGAGACGTTTCGTTGCGGATAATCTCTCTGTTGTCGGTACCGGCTTTAGCCCTCACAGGTGGCCTTGCGGCGGCCTGCTTTGTCAAAGCGTTTGGAATCACCTTTCTTTCCATCCCAAGAAGCGCACGCGCGACCGATGCTAAAGAGGTTCCGGCGCCAATGCTCATAGGAATGTCCATCCTAGGGCTACTATGCTTAATTTTAGGCATCGGGGCTGCAGCGTTCATTAAGATTCCGTGGCGTGTCGCGGAGTCGTTTATTGGTAAAACCTACGAGATGCCGGCGTTTAACACGCTGCTCTTACGTCTGCCGGATAAGCTCGGTCACGCATCGGCATCTCTTTCAATGGTCGCCGTCCTTTTAGTAATTAGTGCAATGTTGTCCATTTTACTGATCAGGCTGCGCGGACGCCGCTCGGTCATAAAGGGGCCGACTTGGGATTGCGGCATACCGGAGATAACGCCCAGGATGCAATATAGCGCAACTGCTTTTACAAAACCGCTCAGGACAGTATTTAGCGCCATTTACCAGCCGCGACGACAGATAGAGGTCGATCACGAAGCATCGCCGTATTTTTCACATGCTCTTTCTTACGAAGCCTCGCTTTATCCGGTGTTTGAACGCCAGCTGTATCGCCGTTTTATAAATACCTTAGTGCGAGTGGCGAGAAGAGCGAGGGTTATTCAAGCCGGCAATATCAACCTCTACCTGGCATATATATTTGCAACACTCGTGGGTCTATTAGTATTTGTGTGGAGATAACATGGAACTATTATCAACGAAAATTGCTGTGGTGCTCGGGCATGCACTGTTTGTAGTCCTGATAGCGCCGCTTTTTACCGCGTTAATGAAGAAGGTTAAAGCGTATTTTCAATGCAGAAGAGGCCCGGGTTTGTTGCAGGGTTACTACGATATTTGGAAGCTCTTAAAAAAAGATGCCGTGGTATCCGAGCATGCCTCATGGGTTTTTAAGGCCGCCCCCTATATTATATTTTCCGCGACCTTCACCGCCGCTATGATTGTTCCTTCATTTATTGCAGTGCTGCCAACGAGCGCTTTCGGCGACGCAATAGTCGTTATCTATTTGCTTGGATTGGCACGGTTCTTCACCGCGCTCGCGGGGTTAGATACCGGCAGTTCATTTGGCGGAATGGGGAGCAGCCGTGAGATGATGATCTCGTCGCTTGCCGAACCGGTTACTATGACGGGAATATTTGTGCTTGCAGCCGATGTCGGTTCAACCAACTTCAGTGATATTGTTGCAAAATCGCTCTCAATGGGATACGCACAACCGGCGTATATTTTATTAGCCCTGGCGTTCCTGATCATAGCAATGGCCGAAACGAGCCGTATACCTGTCGATAATCCGGCTACGCATCTCGAACTTACGATGGTGCACGAGGCGATGATACTCGAATACACCGGTCGCGATTTGGCACTTATAGAATGGGCGGGAGCAATGAAGCTTACGCTGCTCCTCACAATTATTGCGAACGTCTTTTTTCCATGGGGCATTGCGCAATCGATCAGCCGGCCGGCTATTGTAATCGGTATTACTGCTATAACTATAAAGCTGATTTTATTGGCGGTCGGTATCGCTACTATCGAATCATCGATCGCAAAACTCAGGCTTTTTAGGGTACCGGAACTTATCGGGGGAGCCTTTGCTCTAGCAATGCTCGCCCTCATCATAAAGGTTACAGGGTTGGGATAGCATGATTGATAATCTAGTTGGACCGCAAACACTCAATTTTCTGGGAATTTCGATTCTGGTGCTGACGCTATTGCTGCTCGGCCTACGTAGTTTTAGCCGCAGCCTCAACATATATGTCGTGCACTCGCTGCTTTTGGCTATTATGACGGCTATCATCGGCTATAACGCAACGAACATACACGTTTATATCGCGGCGGTTGCGACGGTCATCATCAAGGTTGTTTCAATTCCGCTGATAATGACCAGGCTGGTTAGCACTTTTAAGACACGACAGGAACGATGGCTCTTGGTAAATGCCCCCACGTCGTTTCTTCTTGCAATTGGATTGATGATGCTCGCATCGCACATGGCAACCATGATCGTACCCGAGCAGGGTCCATATGCGACAACACTAACCGTAGGTCTTGCAGTATCCATGCTTGGAATGCTTACAATCGTTCTTCGTAAGGATGCGGTAGTTCAGGTGATAGGACTGCTCACCATGGAGAACGGTTTATTCTTAGTGGGTCTTATCTTAACCGGCGGCATGCCGTTTTTTGTTGAGGCCGGCATATTTTTTGATGTTCTACTCACCAACCTTTTGCTCTGGGTCTACTTGCGGCGCATGCATTTTGAACTGAAGTCAACCAATACAATGCACTTAAACCAACTTAGGGGCTGATAATGAATCTCGCTATCGCTTTATTGTTCATGCCGTTAATAACTGCTGCACTCTGTATCGTTGTGCGGCGACCTACGATTGCCGAGAAAATTGCCGCCGCCGGTTCAATTCTTACGCTCATGCTAGGAATTGCGGTTGCTTGGGAAGTATCGACTAACGGCAACATATACGGCAACGGGGGATATATAGCGGTCGACCAGCTCAGCATGCTTATGGTGTTACTGATAACATCGATTGGTACCGGCGCAATTCTCTTTTCGCTTAGCTATATTAAAGAAGAGGTTGAGCACGGGCGTTTTAACCGCGACCGCGTCCGGTGGTACTACGCTATATTAAATTTCTTTGTGCTCGCAATGCTGCTCGCTGTGGTTACCGACAATCTGGGAATGTTTTGGGTTGCTATGGAGCTGACCACTTTGACGTCTGCGCTGATGGTTTCATTTTATCGAACCCGAGCTTCGCTCGAAGCTGCATGGAAATATGTAATTATATGCTCTGCCGGTATCAGTTTCGCGCTTTTAGGAACCGTGTTAACGTATTATTCATCTCTTGCCGGAACAACCGGGACGCTTAACTGGTCGGAACTAATGCAGCATGCATCCCGGCTTAATCCTGTGACCATTCGGCTTGCCTTCATATTCATTCTGGTGGGGTACGGCACGAAAGCCGGATTAGTGCCGATGCATACCTGGCTGCCGGACGCGCATAGCCTAGCGCCGACCCCGGTGAGCGGATTGTTGTCGGGTGTGTTATTAAGTTGCGCCATGTATGGGATCATTCGATACGATGCTTTCACGGTCCGTGCAGTCGGCACTACCTACCCCGGAACGCTATTAATCGCTTTTGGGCTGATAAGTATATTAACGGCCGCATTATTTATGCTGGTACAAAAGGATTACAAGCGTCTGCTTGCATATTCGAGCATCGAACACATGGGTATCATAGTGTTTGCGCTCGGTTTAGGAAGTAAGCTGGCACTATACGGCGCGATCTTTCATCTCATCAATCATGCGATAAGCAAGTCGACCCTCTTTTTTATCGCCGGCCGTATAAACCATATCTTTCGTTCTAAGCAGATCGGGCGCATACGAGGGGTTATTGGAGTAACCCCCGTAACAGGTTCGTTTTTTGCCGCCGGGGTTCTGGCCATTGCAGGAGCACCGCCTTTCGGTCTCTTTACCAGCGAATTCATCATCCTTAGTGGCGGTTTTAGCGCGGGCAAAGCGGTCGTAAGTGCCGTAGCACTGCTCTCAATTGTTATAGCGTTTAGCGGTCTGACATATTATCTAAGCCGGATAACGTTCGGACCACGCACAAACAGACCGATTTCTGATTCGCGATACCGCCTGCCCGTAGTGATATTTGCAGTCGGTCTCAGCTCGATGGCGCTGGTAGGCCTGTATATTCCACTTTGGCTTAACAACCTATTAGAGAACATCGCTCGTTCTCTCGGGGGTGTTTAATCATGGCAACGACTAAATGTATAAGAAACACTGAAGATATTATGCGCGTGATACTCGGCAATACCAACGAATATCATGGCGAAGCACGCGAAATAGTGACCGATAGCGAACTTGCGTTTTTACCGGAGCTGGCGCTAGGCATTGTTGAGAAACTGAACGGGACGCTGCAATTCATTTTTGCTGAGGATAACCGGTCGCAAAACAATGCGTTCTCGTTGCACCACGTCTTCAGTATCCCGTCTCACCGTTGCATGCTGCATGTAATGAGCGAGATACCGGCTGATACTCCGGAGTTCCCGTCACTAGCGCTGCGGCTTCCATCGGCAAACTGGCACGAGCGAAAGATTGCAGATATGCTTGGGCTTACACCCGTCGGGCACCCCGATCCGAGGCGTCTCGTGCTTCATGAAGACTGGCCGGAAGGGCTCTATCCATGGCGGACCGACTTTGATCAAACCCAAGCGGTCCCGCGTGTCGAAGGCACATATATGTTCCATAAGATAGATGGTGAGGGCGTCTTTGAAATTCCGGTCGGTCCGGTTCATGCGGGCATTATCGAGCCGGGGCACTTTCGGTTTAGCTCGGTGGGCGAAAAAATCCTCTATTTGGAACTGCGCTTGTTCTATAAACACCGTGGAATAGAACGGTTTATGGAGGGAAGATCTCTGCTCGAAGGAGCGATTGCCGCCGAGCGTATATCCGGTGATGAGACCATTGCGAACGCAGTTGCATATAGCCAGGCGGTCGAGCGTGCCTTAGGTTTGGCGATACCCGAGCGCGCTAAAAGGCTGCGGGCGGTGCTCTTGGAGTTGGAACGAACCCATTGTCACCTTGCGGATATCGGTGGGGCTGTCACCGATGTAGCTTTTGCCGTAGGCGCTGCAAAAGCCGCTATTTTGCGTGAAAAAGTACTGGATTTGTGCGAGAGAATTTCCGGCAGTAGGTTCATGCGGGGAATGATCGTTCCGGGGGGCCTTCGTAGGGACCTCAATAATAGGGCAGTGCTGCAGGTAGCGAACTTCATAGAAGTGGAGCTATGCGCTGTGCAGGAGCTTGAGAGCAGCATATTTAGTCGCAGTTCGATAGTAGACAGATTTACGAGAACCGGTTCGCTCAGCGCCGAACATGCGCTTAAACTGGGTGTTGTAGGCCCGATTGCACGGGCAAGCGGTGTTCCGGTTGATGCAAGAATTAACTACCCGTATGGTTTTTATACGATGTACCCACTAGGGCTTATCACTCGTTCCGAGGGCGATGTTGCTTCCAGGGTCAAGCTAAAGTTTGACGAGATCCGACAATCTCTCGCGGTAATCAAAGCCGCACTCGACGGCATTGAGCAAGGCGCGATTTATGGCGATGATGAGGCAACAATAATCCATAGCCAAGCATTAGGTTGGGTCGAAGCCCCACGGGGGCAGGCCATTTGTTGGGTTGAGATAACAGAGACCTCAAAGATTGCTCAATGTCGTTGGAGAACGCCTTCGTTCAGCAACTGGCCGGCGTTACCGTTGGCGCTCCAAGGTGATATTGTTCCCGATTTTCCTCTGGTTAATAAAAGCTTTAATCTATCATACGCCGGTAATGATCTTTAGGAGGCTGTTTTGCGAAAGTTTAGATGCAAGCGAATTTGCAGGCCTAAAGTAACAATTAAAGATTTAGATCGACGGCCGCCGTCTTATGCCGACCGTTGGGCTCCAATGTTGGCTGGCAACGGCTGTTCGGGTTGTATGGCGTGTGCGGAGGTTTGCCCGACGGGTGCGATAGCGTTCAACAACAGCGGTCAAATACTATTTAAGCATGATGCGTGTATCGCTTGTCGGGCGTGCACAGATCTTTGCGAGCCCGGAGTTCTTATCTTGGGACCCGGAATTGGCGGTGCCGTAACACGAAGTGAACTATCATATGTTGGTTCAACCGATAAAGCCTCGGCGGATGAACCGGCCATACGACCCTTAAAAACCCCGGGACCCTCCAAAACCATAAAGATATTTGCCAAATCGATGCATGTGCGGGAAGTTGACTGCGGTAGTTGTAATGCTTGTGAGCTTGAAATCGCTGCTATCAGTAATCCTGTCTACGACGCGGAAAGGTTTGGCATCAGCTTCGTAGCTTCTCCGCGACATGCCGATGTCTTATTTGTTACCGGCTCGGTTACCAGGCAAATGGAGCTTGCACTCAATAAAACGATGGCTGCGACACCAAGCCCGAAGCTCGTCGTAGCGGTTGGGGCTTGTGCTTGCTCCGGAGGGTTATTCGGGAATACGCAGTTTGCCGGAGCGGGGGTTGATGCGTCTATCAAAGTAGATATTTATATCCCTGGATGCCCGCCTAGCCCGCGTGCTATATTAAGCAGCATTCGGGGCTTGCAGCGGGGCACTATCACCAGGAGCGAACACGATCATAGTCGCTGATGGTTCAAGTTGCACGCAAAATAACGTGATTGAAATGGTAATACGGTTTAATGCTAATCAGCAGAGGAGTTCTGCGGATATGAGGCGGGCTCTATGCCCGCCTCATATGTATTTATTTACCGGTTACTTGTTAATAAAGAAGTTGACCTTCACAATGTTTGATGCCAACCCTAGCGCCTTAAGATCCTTATCGTCAATTTTTCCGTCATTGTTCATGTCCTTTACTTTATTCGGCGCGTCATTGAAGATACCGTCCTTGTTGAGGTCGGCGACTTCAGCGACTAAGAGCGTGCTGTTCTTGCCAACGCCAAAGTTCGGCGCTGTGATGATCCAGGTATCCCATATCTCGATGGTGCTCGAAGATATGTTTGTTGGGCCTGTGATGTTGAAGAGATTAGCCAGATTCTCACCAGGCCCGCCGATCTTGCTCGATGTCGTTGAGAGCAGCACTACCAGGCCGGGGAAGCGATCGTCTTTGCCCGGTGCGAAGCTTCCCGGGAATGGCTGGGCGTTATTGTGCACGCCAGGTCCGGTCAACTGAAATCCGTTGAGGCCGGTTGCTTTAACTGTTTTTGCAACACTTTTATCGAACTCGAGGTCAAGGTCGATAAACCAACCAATTCCTCCCATCCCCGCGTGGTCGCCATTCCCAGGTGCAAATACCTGAACTTTGACCGGCGGAGTAGTCGCAGCAGTCTGCTTTGATGGGCTAGCCGATGTGGATGAGATTGTTAGCCCAACCGCCACAATAACGAGAATGGCCGCGACCAACAGAACGGTCGATTTTAGTATACGTTTCTGCATATTATCACCTCCTTTAAATTGGCTCACACATGTTAGTACACGCATAGCGTCAGCCTCTTACCCAGAATTGGGAGAGGAATAACTGAGATTAACGATATCAACATTTTGCAGGACGGCTCATACCGGACGGATTCATGCCTCCTGTTGCTATCGTACCTGAGGTTAGCCGGAACGCATGTTAATCGCTGGTACGAGGAAAAGGAGGAGCGAACTAATTAAGGCGGCAAGCGTAGCATAAAAACTCACTTGTAAGGACGATTTCATAACGCTGTTCTTCGGAGTCCTCGATGTTGGAAATGGTACGTTTAGTTACTGTAACGCTGGCCATCCACCCGTATTAATAAAGAGGAAAACGAACGAGGTTTGTGCGCTCGATATTACGTCACCGACGATAGCTTCTTTCAAAGAGTTGCGTTACGAAGACAGGCGTGGGGAAGGCGAGTTCTTCAAAGAAGACAGGCTTATGGCATTTATTGAGAGCTTGAAAGGGGTATCGGCTAGGGAGATACCCGAGATGATGCATGCCTATCGCATTCTTTTAGCACGTTTCGGGCCGCCTATAATTATTGAGACTGCATTCGAGCCGGGGCTTTCCATGCCCGATGCATCTATAGCCGATACCCTATAAAAGTATTTGATACCTGTTTTAACGCCTTTATCCGTAAAGCTATTTGCTGCATACGGAATCATAGCTATCTTTTTGTAACTATTCGCATTATTTACTGAACGATATACGGCGTAGCTCTTAAGGTCGGGGCTTATCGAAGCAGCCCAGGAGACCACGATTGAATTGGCTTTTTTGACTGCCCTAACATTTGTAGGGGCCGGAATGACGGAGACGATACTGCCGTTCCCTATATCGAACGCATCAACGCAAACACCGCCGTCTATGGTTACGATTTTTATCGTGTGCTGTCCGGCAGCAGGCCAGGTTTTACTAAAAACGGTTTCCTGAAGTTGTTTGTCCTCGCTATACAGATCGACCGTTGCTTGACGCGTACCGTCGATGTAAACATCAGCCGATCCTGCGTTCATCCCTTTACCGCTAATCCAGTAGATTGAATCGCCGGTAAAACTAAACGTGAGCGTGGCATCCGGCTCTTCGCCAAGCACGTACGCATCACCGCTTGCATCATTATCGCGATACGATCTCCAGGCTCCCGACACAAGAATTCCCGTCGCGCTTTCTTCATACGTAACGAAGTTTTGAGATATTGCTTTCGATGCATCGATTCGCCCGTACCCAAAACGGTCGTCTCGGCCGACATCACCTAAGTCAGTGGTTGAACGAAGGACAATACGGCTAATCTGGTCCATCGTATAGTTTGGGTATTTAGCGGCTATGAGAGCGGCTACACCGCTGATAGCTCCCGCAGCCATCGAAGTACCGGTCATGCTTGCAAAACACGAGCCCTCGTTTGTATCAAAGAGCGTGCTGACTATATCAACGCCCGGTGCGGCAATGTCTATATATTGACCGTAGTTTGAAAATTCAGCCAACGCATCGTTTGCATCGGTTGCCGAAACTGAAAGCACAAGCGGATAGCTTGCCGGATAATATGGAACATCGGTGGCATCGTTACCTGCAGAAGCAATAACCAGACACCCTTTCTGACGGGCATAAACAATGGAATCCTCAACGGTTTTGGAGTATTCTTCGCCACCTAAACTCAAGTTTATTATCTCCGCGCCTTGGTCTGCCGCGTATGTTATCGCTTCGGCAACCGTACTGTCGTAGGCTATACCTTCTCCATCAAGCGCTTTGATAGCAAGGATCTTCGCACTAGGAGCGATTCCCGCGACTCCAAGATTGTTATTTAAAATTGCCGCTATCGTACCTGCGATATGCGTTCCGTGGCCGCAATCATCCATGGGATCAGCGTCGTTATTTGCAAAATCACGGCCCTTGATAACTTTGCCTTCCAAATCAGGATGATTATAATCAACGCCCGTATCTATAACCGCGACGATAACCTCGGGAGCGGACGCGCCATTAAAGCTTTCCCATAATTGGGGCACACCAATTTTCGGCAACGACCATTGTTGGTTGTAGAATGAATCGTTGGGGATACCGAGTGCATGGCACATGTAGTTTGGCTCCGCGTACTCAACACTCGGCAGCTTGCTGTATTCTTCAATCGCACTACTCATGCTGATTGCTTTTGGAATTTTAACGATTTGTACGCCGAGGCGCCCGATAACATCCGTCGCGTGCGCCTGCATCTTTTTATTAGTTGAATTGATGCTGTTCTTGCCATACGGCGTTCGAAGCTTAACAAGAAGTTCGCCTGGTGCCGCGTTGTGTAACGTTTTCCAGCCGGGCGCAAAAGAATCAAACGAGACGGTGTGGGTCGCTGGTACCGCTATTGCATATGGTGTCACCGATACAGCTGAAAAGAAAATGGCCAGCGTCATAATAGCGAAGATACGGTAACGCATAAATACTCCTCTAAACAACAATTAGCGCATATTACATGTAAAATATCGGCATATTATTGCAGAGTATGAGGATAAATACGCGAATAGAACTGATGCTAATACGAAGAATAATGCTGTACGCTTTTATGGGCAGGCGCATATGGTTAAATTATGCGCGAAAACTATGAACAATGTTTTCACACAACGTTACAAATATTTTGTTGAGGGAAACAACCTCGAAAAGGTAATTGAGGTCACAAGAAGGACGGCCGTTCCTTAACCCGCTATCCACGGGTTAAGGATTAGCAGGGGGTATGTCGTGGATTCAAAGAACGCAACCGTCGCAATCGTTAAGGTTTCATCGGCAGATACTGCGGTTGAGCGGGCCATTAATTTGGCCGGAGGGCTGACGGGCCTTCAGCCCGAGATGAGCGTTCTTATTAAGCCAAACGTTAACTCGAACGATCCGTTTCCCGCGACATCGAATCCTGAGACAGTTGCGGCGCTTGTTCGTTACATTAAGCAGCGCTACAACCCGAGGCGCCTTATTGTGGGCGACGCCTCAAACTGGAACTACTTACCGACCATAGAGTCGATGACCACGGCCGGCCTCTATCAAGCAGCGCTGCGTGTGGGTGCAGAAGTAATCGGCTTCGAGCACGACGAGTGGATTAGGGTAAGCCCGGAGGATGCAACGCACTGGAACAGCTTCTCGGTACCGAAGACGCTTCTTGATGCGGATTTCGTGATTTCGCAGCCGGTTCTCTATCCACACGGCGCCCCGCAATGTCTTCTTTATGCGTCTCGCCGAGCTTGGCCTCGCCCGGCCTGCCGACTTCGTATTGCTCGATGGCACGCCGGCCATGGTAAGAGGCGGGCCCTTCCGCGGTGAAGCGGTTGAAACTAATCTTATGGTCGCTACTTCAAATATAACGGCGGCCGACGCTACCGGCCTCGCTATCTTAAAATACCTAGGAACCGAAAGCGTAATTCAAAATACCGACGTGTGGGACCAACCGGTTCTCCGGCGTGGCATCGAGATTGGGCTGGGGTGGGTTCCGGCTCGCAAATCGATCTTGTAAGCGCAGATGTACCGGATATCAATATAATCGCGGGGTTTTTAGAAACACCGGCAGAACAACTTAAAGCGGCGTAAACGGCATTCAACGTAGTGGTTATTTCTTGGTATCCCGCTGCATGGCTGTGCGGCGCAGGTCGTCCGGCATCTTTTCGATGGCGTAACGAAGAGCTGTTCGGGGCATGATCGCTTTCTTATCAATTATGTATTCGAATACTTGCTGCCGGTGCGCTTTACTTGCTTCTTTAAGCATCCAGCCGTAACCCTTTTGAACCAGGTCATCGTTGTCTTGAAGCAGCAAGTCCGCTATTTCGAAAACATCATCCAAGAACATACCGTTTCTGGCCGGCAGGATTAGAGTGACGGCGGAGGCGCGCCGCAGCCAACGGTTATCGGATTGCGTCCACGTTTTAAGGTTTTGAACGTACTTGGGATATTGCTCGACGAACGAGCCCACGGTGTGATTGCAAAATGTATCGCATTTCGCCCAATTGTTCACATACATGAGTATCCATCGTTCGAACGTCTCGAAGTCTGACGGTCGATAATTGCGGTGAAGCCTATCCGTCCAATCGAAAGCAATAAACGCTTCTTCGGTGTAGTCGGATTGCAGGAGCTCCTCGCAGAGGGCGAATATTTCATCTTCGCTTCTATCTTTGATATCCGCAAAAAAGCGTTTTGCAATTTTGCCGACGGTTGCCGACTTAACCCCATAAAAGGATACTTCTTCCTTGAAGAAGCGGTTGTAGCTGTTTTTAGTTGCCTCATCGACGTGAGCTGTAAGCTCATCGCGAACCGCTGAAATAACATCGTTTGGCATAGGTGTATTGTAGCGCAAACAGCGCGCTAAGATGATTAAATAAAGGTTAATACGGTATAGGACTGCAGATTATGGACGAGAGAATAAATGTATATTTAAAGGTAGACAAAGCGATCGCTTAACAAAAATACGTCAATTCGGGTAAATATGAAGATGGATAACCAAAAATGTAACACGGCAAAGCAAACGAAAAGCTTAATAGCAGTAAAGCGTTATGTAATTTAGCGGGCGTAGGATAGAAGGTTTGCGTTTAGTATTTCGTGGAAACAAATAAGCATACGCGAATCAATATAAGGCATAGGTGGGAAGTATTATGAGTGGCAGCTCAATACGGATAGGGAAGGTATTTGGAATAGAGCTACGAATAGATTACACATGGTTCCTTATTTTTGCGCTTATAACGTTTTTGCTGTCGTTCTCGATCTTCCCACAGCTAATACCAGGATTAAGCTTGGGTTCATATATCATTATCGGTGCGATTGCATCGGTCATATTCTTCTTATCAGTTCTTTTCCACGAGCTCATGCATTCGCTGGTCGCACAGCGAAACGGTATTGCCGTCCGGTCGATAACGCTCCTGCTCTTCGGCGGTGTTTCGCAAATAGAAAGCGCCCCGCAGACGCCGGGGGTGGAGTTCAAAATGGCACTTGCGGGGCCACTGAGCAGCATTGTGCTGGGCGCTGTTTTCGTGGGTTTGTATTACGCAACCCGCGGTGTCAGTACAATTGTTGCAGGAACGGCTTTTTGGCTTGGGTATATAAACATAATTCTCGGTATTTTCAATCTGCTGCCGGGATTTCCGCTGGACGGCGGTAGGGTTTTACGGGCGACGCTTTGGTACTTCACCAATAACCTGCGGCAATCTACAGCTATAGCCGCCGGGATAGGCCGGGGGATCGCATATACCATGATCTTCGTCGGCCTGGTGGGGCCGTTCTTCACCGGCAATTTCAGTTTGATATGGTTTATCCTGCTGGGTTGGTATTTGCTTCGCGCAGCACAGGTCGAATACCAGGAAGTGGTCTACCACGAAGCGCTCAAAGGCGTTACCGTTGGTTCGATCATGACGCCGAACCCGATAACCGTGGATCCGCACATCAGCATCGAAGAACTGGCAGGGCAGTACTTTTCTAAACATAATTGGGTAGCGTATCCGGTTGCCGAGCACGGTGCCGTTGAAGGTATTGTGACAACACGAGATATAGCAAATCTACCTCGAGATATGTGGAAAGTAACGCAGGTGAGTAATGTAATGCGCCCGATGTCACTCGATATCGTGACCAGCCCGGACACTGAAGTCTTCGACCTTATACCAGCCATAGCAACAAAAGCCGGGGGGCAGATGCTGGTAATGAAAGACAACCGGCTCGTCGGCATCATAACAGTGACCGATATCGACCGAGCTATCGTGCGAATACTTCACCTGCAAGGTGGAATTGAAAGGCCAGCAGCGTAAACCGAAAGCCAATGCTACATCATACCAAGCAATATTTAAGCCCGCGCTCTATCGTCTTCCTTCTTATTGTTAAAAAGCCAGCCTGGCAGCAGCGTACACAAAAAAAGATGCGGACATAATTGCCATGATTTGGTAATATTATTATAATCGTAGCGGACTGCGCTTTACGGGCAAGCGACTTCTCAGTTTTGATGAAGTTGTTTTCTTGCAACAATTATTCTAGCTCTTAGTATAGCTGTTTCATCAGTTCTATGGAAAAGGCGAACTACATTATGTGAGGACGGCATGGTGAGACGTGCATTAAATATCAGCCGAAAACTTATACTCGTATATTTAATTATTGCGATTCCGATTTTCGGGATTCTTGCGTATGACTATTATTCGAGGTACCAGGCCAGAGTAGATCGAGTCCTCGCAGAACGCACCGAAGTCGCGAAGCTTTGTGAGACAAGCTTTATGCTTTCGATGCATGAGCTGGGAAAGGCTATGAAATATATCGGGCAGAGCTCGGTAGAGAACTCGTATACAGCTCCGAAGATTGAAGCAGCCTACAGGAAACTGGTTAACGATTACCCGGTTGATTTCGTTGTAATTACCGACACCAAAGGCAACGTAACCGTATCGACCGATCAGCGTCTCGCAGGAAAGAATCTCTCGCAGAACGAAGCATTTAAGAGTGTTATCGCCAATTATAAAGAAAATGGAATTAGCCCGACCGAAGTAGTAAACGGTAACAACGGGTTTTATATATCGCAAGTAATCAAGGGCTCAGACGGTTCGGTTCGCGGTATTGCCGGCTCGTTTGTCGATGTAGGCAAGCTGGATTCCACATTATCGATTGATTTCGGATCGGGCGGAGTAAATATCGTTGATTCCGAAGGTTACCTTGTATTCCAGAATCAGTATCCAAACCTCGCGACGCAGAGATCGTATTGGGGCGGCTATCCGTTCGTAAAGAGCGCTCTCGCGGGCAAAAACGCGACAAGCATAAACTTTAAGTTCCCGGTTAATGGGGAAACCCGCTGGATTTCCGAGGTATCTATACGCGAGTACGGCTGGACAGCCGGTTCAGGTATACCTGTCGATGAGATGATCGCCCCGATCCGACAAAATATTGCCAGTGAAGCGGCGGCAACGCTCGCTACGCTTCTGGCGGCGCTGGCAATCGGGATACTTATTGTTCAGCGAATTACGAGATCGCTTAGGCGGCTTGTGCATAGCGCACGGGCTGTCGGCGAGGGCAATTTCGATGAGCCTATCAGGATAGAAACCGGTGACGAAATCGAGGATGTCGGACGGTCGCTCGATGATGCGCGCAAAAACCTAAAAGGCTATGTTGAGGGACTTGCGGGGATAACGGAAACCGGTAGTTTGTTGGCGAGCTCGCTCGAAATAGCGCGCATCAAAGAAACAGTGACGCGTTCAGCTAAACGGCTCTTCGGTGCCGAGGCCATCTGGATATTCGCGATGAACGAAGACAACGGGTTGCTCGAGCCTTTAATGTGGACCGGCTTAGGCGACCAGGAGTTTTCAAAGCTTACGATTCAACCGGGTCACGGCATAATTGGAACTGTATACCAAGCGGGGAAGCCTATGATTATACAGAACATACAGGCCGAACCCGTGGTAATTCAAAAAGAGCTATTCGCGCGATACGGTATCAATTCCGCAGTTGTTTTACCGCTTGCCATTGGTGAGAAGCCGTTTGGCGTTATGGGGCTCTATTCACCGGACGTAGCGACATGGAAGCGCGGAGGCCGCAAGACGGAGCTCTTCGAAACGTTTGCTTCACAAATATCGATCGCGCTTGAAAACGCACGGCTATTTGACGAACGACTCAAGGTAGAGGAGGCTTTATCTTCTGAGCGGGAACGCTTAGCCGTTACCCTTGCCAGTATCGGCGACGGCGTAATCGCAACAGATATAAACGGCACCGTCGTTCTCTTCAACCAAGTGGCGGAAAATCTCACCGGCTGGTTGCAAAAAGAAGCGGCCGGTATGCCCCTGCTCGATGTTTTTAACATCATCAATGAAGAAACGCGCCAGCAGGCCAAGAACCCGGTCGAGGAAACGCTGAAATCGGGTTTGATCGTCGGCCTTGCAAATCACACGGCCTTGATCGCGCGAGACGGTTCGGAGCTTAGCATTGCCGATAGCTGTGCGCCGATTCGTGCGTCAGACGGGAGAGTCCTAGGTGCAATTCTGGTCTTCCGCGATATTACCGCCGAGAAATTAGCGGAAGAAGCGCTTAGGCAGAGCGAAGAGAAATTTAGAGCGCTGTTTAATAACGCGACCGAGGGTATTGTCCTGCATACCGTTCTTTACGATTCGCAAGGAAATCCAGTAGATTACGTTATAGAAGATGCGAACCCGAGCTTCGAGTCAATGACCGGATTAAGAAAAGCAGACGCGGCCGGGCGAAGAGCATCGGTGTTTTATGGTACGGGTGAGGCGCCGTATCTCGATACATATTCCAAGGTTGTGGCGACGGGCGAGTCCGCGAGCTTTGAAACATACTTTGCACCGATGGAAAAGCATTTCAGTGTAGCGGTCTTTTCACCCGGCCCTGGGCAATTTGCTACGGTCTTTAACGATATAACGGAGCGAAAAGCTGCGGAGCGGGCGTTGAGCGATAGCGAGCGCCAGTTCCGCGGAATATTCGAAAACGCCGCGTCGGGTATCGCGCATATCGCTTTAGACGGCTCATTTATTATGAGTAACCAGCGATACGGAGATATCATTGGCTATTCGCAGGCCGAGCTTGCGCGCAAAACATTTCTTGAGATTACTTATTACGAAGATTTGGATACCGATATCGGCTATATTGAGGAACTGCTCAAGGGCGTGTTGGACTCCTATATGATAGATGAACGCTACGTGAGAAAAGACGGTTCCCTTGTCTGGGTTAATGTCACCGGTTCGATTGTTCGCGATGACAACGGTATGCCTCAATATTTCATCATGGTTGTTGATGACATATCAGAGCGCAAAGCGATAGAAAGACTGAACAACGAGCTGAGTGAACTCAACACAGCAATAAGCTCCACTTTGAGCGTTGATGATATCATGCAACATATCGTCGTAAAAGCAGCTGCGGCGATAGGCGTTGAGGCGAGCGCTATTGAGATAAGCGAGGGCGACAGCTGGCCGATAAGATATGCGTATAACCTGGAAGAAGGGCTATTGGGCCAGCAATTAACCGGTGATAAGGCACATATATCGTTGCAAGTTTCTGAGGCTAAAAAACCGATAGTGAGTTCCGATTCCCATAACGATTCGCGTTTCGAAAAAAACATAATGAAGAAAAACAAGATACGTTCATTTCTAGCTATTCCATTGATTGTAAAGGATATGGTTATTGGAAACCTCATCTTCTTCAATCGGCGGCAACCGGTTATATTTAGCGAAGCGCAAATCGATTTTGCCGGTAAGCTTGGCACATCGGTTTCGCTTGCGCTTGAGAACGCCCGGCTTTATGAAGCCGAACGCGATATTGCCGATACGCTTCAAGAAGCGATTTTGACCGTGCCGTCCAGCATTGACGGTATTGGGTACGGCTACTTGTACCGGTCCGCCACAGAAGCAGCGAAAGTCGGCGGCGATTTCTACGATATTTTTGAAATTGAAGAAGGTAGAGTCGGCGTAGTCGTCGGCGATATTTCCGGAAAGGGTTTGAAGGCTTCCGCTCTGACCTCGCTTGTTAAGAACACCCTCCGAGCGTATGCTTTTGAGGGATATTCTCCGGCTACGGTAATGGCAAAAACTAATAATACAATAAAAAGCGTAGTCGGCCAGTCACTGTTTGTAACCGTATTCTTTGGGATACTGGATTCGCATGAAGGAAAGTTATCCTACTGCAGCGCCGGGCATCCGCCCGCAATAGTAAAACGGAATGGCACCGGAATCGAGCTTCTCGAGGAGCATTCTCCGATTATCGGCGCCTTCGCGAATATGGAGTATGTTGAAGGTCGGGCGAAGCTGGAAAAAGGGGACTACTTATTACTTCACACGGATGGAATAATTGAAGCGCGCCGGAAAGACGGCGAGTTTTTCAACCAAGATAGATTGGTTTCATTTTTAAGAGATTTGAAGTCAAAGTCTGCAAGCGACCTGTCTCATGCAGTTTTCAGCCGTGTTATGGACTTTACGGACGGTAGGCTTACCGACGATGTAGCTATCCTAGCATTATGTCTTGATTGCGATGGTGGTAACAATGTTTGATGTTGCGATACGCAATGATAATGCGTCGAACTGCAATATTATTACACTTTCAGGTGATTGGGATCTTTACGAGAAAGAGAAGGTAGAAAGATTATTTGCGCAGGTAATGTCCGAATCTCCGGCAAGCGTAATAGTCGACTTAACCGGGATAAAGTTTTTAGATAGCTCGGCCGTATCAACCCTGATATTCTCCTTTATCGGTCTACAGAAAATCGGTGTGCCGATGGTATTAGTAGCCCGTGAAAACAACTATCTTTTAAGGAAATTCCGCCAACTCGGTATATTCGACGGTACCGGTCTCTTATTCTACGATTCCGTAGAAACGGCGCAAAAAGAGCTTTTCAACCTCCCCTAAATCTCTTATCCCTCTACATTCTAAATGTTCTGAGAAGTTTAGAGCGAGAACGTAAACTACGGCATGGGTGGTTTAAAAGCGGGCACAATTGTTTAAGGCGGATAGATGATATTAGCGTAGCTTATGTAGTGTAGCAACGATGTCGGGCCTACTTGGTAAGTACTTTAAAATTACTTGGTGGTATCACCGATACCATATGCTCTGGTGAATGCGGTTAAAAAACGCCATAGGACTAGCATCAGGCTAGTCTCCAGTTGCTATTTAGCATTTATATATTGTTGCGCGAGTCCGTATATGTTATTTTAATTGCGATGAAACTAAACCTTATCCCAAAGAACGAAATCTATTTCGAACTGTTTAACAAAGCATCAAATAACCTTGCTGATGCAGCTGTTCTATTGCTTGAAGGGCTTAAAACACCGGAAAAATTGAGTGAGAACAGCAAGGCCATCAATGATCTTGAGCATAAAGGCGATAATATAGTTGCAGAAATCAGCCAGAAGCTTGAGAGAACATTCGTAACTCCTTTTGATTCGGAAGATATCCATGAGCTCAGAAGCACGATTGATAATATTCTCGACTCGATCGATTCAATTGCAGAGCGGATAACCCTTTATAACGTCAAAGAAATTCAACCGAAGTCCCTGGAGCTGGCACAGGAGATCGTTAATTCCACATCGTTCCTCACCGGCTTAACAGGGTGCCTCAAGAAAATGCATTGCAATCATACACTGATAGAACAGATCAAGAACAGCGAAAGAACCGCTGATAAGATTTACAGAAAAGCCATTGCAGCCCTCTTTGCTAACGGTACGGACGTGCTTGAGGTCATCAAATGGAAAGACATTTATGAGGACCTTGAGGACACCGTTGATTATTGTCGTGAAGCCGCAATCCTTATCGAAGGAATCATCCTAAAACATGCCTAATCTCGAGATAGTCATTCTTATCATAGCTATTGCTTTGGTATTCGACTTTATTAACGGCTTCCATGATGCCGCCAACTCAATCGCGACAGTGGTGTCTACGCGCGTATTATCGCCACGGCTTGCCGTTGTGTGGGCTGCGTTCTTTAATTTTGTAGCGCTATTTCTCTTCGGGCTTCATGTCGCTACAACGGTTGGCAAGGGAATAGTATTGCCATCCGTAATCGACAATGCAATTATCGGCAGTGCGCTCATCGGCGCTATTGTCTGGGGAATATTTACCTGGTGGAAGGGAATACCGTCAAGCTCATCGCATGCGCTTATCGGTGGGCTGATCGGAGCCGCACTCATTAAGGCAGGGCCGAGCGCCCTCGAGTTTTCAGGCATAAACAAAACCGTTTTATTCATATTCCTCTCACCGTTAATCGGTTTTTTATTGGCAGTCATCCTCTCTAACCTCATCTTTACTATCTTAAAAAACGTGAATACGGAAAGGGCAAATTCGTTCTTTAGGAAGGCACAGCTCTTCTCAGCTGCGGCATACAGTTTAGGGCATGGCGGTAACGATGCTCAAAAAACGATAGGCATAATCACCGCATTACTGTTTTCAAGCGGTTACCTACATGGTGAATTTAGTATACCGGTATGGGTTATATTACTTTCTTACTCAGCAATGGCAATCGGAACGCTCTTTGGCGGTTTTAGGATTGTAAAGACAATGGGTTCACGGATTACCAAACTGAAGCCTGCAGGCGGTTTTATAGCTGAAACATCGGGCGCTATTACACTTTTCTTCGCGTCGTCGCTGGGCGTGCCGGTTTCGACGACTCACACAATAACCGGTTCAATCGTAGGCGTGGGTTCATCGAAAAGGTTTAAAGCCGTCAGGTGGCCGTTAGCATCTCGTATTGTCTGGGCTTGGATATTCACGATTCCCGCATCAGCATTAATCGCAGCGCTTATTATGGTAATTATCCGCGCGCTTTAGCAGTATCCCCTGCTATATACACGTCCCCACGCTTAAATCATCAGGCTGCTTCGATAATCGAAGACAAACGCTGCAAGCATAGCAAAGATGCTGATAGGTTAGACTTCTAAGTGGGCAAGCTCGCCCTCGCGCGCTTGGCGTGGGCCTAATTCGACAAGGTACATTGCGGTTAACACTAGGGCGCCGCCGGCAAGCGTCCTCAAACCCAGATGTTCACCGCCGATGAGTACGGCGAAAATCCCCGCAAAGACCGGCTCCATAGTCAGGACCACGGCGGTTCGGGTGGGGGACAGCACCGATTGCGCCCATGTTTGTATTACGAATGCGATTGCAGTCGCAAATACAGCGGTTATAATGACCGCCCACCATGCGGTTGAGTCCGGCGGCAGGGTGATCCCGCCTGGAAGTGCGGCGATGCCGCTAATAATGGTAACAACCGCAAGCTGGACGATGGCGAGCGCATACGAATCGGCGCCTGCCGACCACTCACCCAGACCTATGATATGAATTGCAAAAAAGAGCGCACAGGTGAGGGTAAGCAGCTCGCCCGTGCCGAGTGCGAATCCGCGAAGCGAAAGAAGCGCGAGGCCTACTGTGGCGAGGCCTACGGCCAGCCATGCCATCCCGCCAATGGGGCGGCGCAAGATAAGCCCTGCGATAAGCGGCGTGAAAACAACGAACATTCCCGTTATAAATCCCGACACGGCGGCAGAGGTATGCTGCAGGCCAAACGTCTGCCCTGCATACCCTGCGCCAAGAGTGATGCCGAGGAGTATGCCGTGGAAACGGCTTTTCGAATCTAAGAGCTTGAGTGCTCGCGGTCGCAACAGAATCATCACGGCAGTAGCCAATGCAAACCGGATAGCCAGAAAATCCATAACCGGCATTCTGGTAACCGCGTCCTTTACCATGACGAAGGTCATTCCCCAGATGGCCGTTACAAAGATCAGCGCTGCTATTGGCAAAATATCACGTCTGAATGCACTATTATCTTGAGAAACCATAATCACCCTGAACTTTAACGAATATTGTTATTGGTATGACGCGGTAGCACAGACGGCCGTTCGTTTTAGAAACGGCTTTTTGCGCTAAACAGCCTTAACTAAATGGCATAACTTAGTGATTATAGTATAAATTATACGATTATTGAATGACCGCAAGAGAGGGTTTATTATCTGGCTCGTCTAATTGATATGGTAAATAGAGCGAGATCATCCGAAAGGGTACCGCCGGTGAAGCGTATCACATCATCGTAAATTAGCTCAGCGATTTGTTGCGGCGGCGCGGGTTTAACGCTTTTCAGAAGGCTAACCAGGCGCTCCTCTCCGTAGAACGTATCGCCGCATCGTGCCTCGATTACACCGTCGGTGTAGAGGATCAATACGTCTCCTGCCCGGAGCGTATTAGAAGATTGCGTGTAGGCAAGGTTTGGAAACGCCCCGATAATAGGCGAAAGCGTTAGGAGTTCGTCCACGATACCGGAGCTTCTTTTGATTATAGCGGGAGGGTGTCCGCCGGAACAGTATATGAATTCTCCGGTAGCCGAATTCAGGGTCCCAAAGAAGACGGTAATAAATGATGACGCGGTAGTTATCCTTGCGACCACATTGTTAGTTCTTGACATAACTTCGTCCACAGGATGCTCTTCGATGCTGTATGCCCTGATACTGTCCCGGACAGTAGCGGTCAAAGCCGCCGCCTCAATACCTTTGCCGGACACATCGCCTAAAACTACGCCGACCTTATTATGTTCTAACTCAAACAGGTCGTAGAAATCACCGCCGACTTTGGCTTCCTCGGTCGCAGAGCGGTACAGGTGCCCGTACTCCAGGTGATCGAGCTTTTCAGGAATGGTCAGGAGTGCATCCTGAAGTGTGTCGGCAACGCGGCGCTCAGCGACATACAAACGCGAATTCTCGATAGCTTGCCCGATAATGTGGGTAATCGCATGAAACAAATCCAACTCATCTTGCGTAAAGTCACGTTTGCCTTCAAAAACGAGGGTGAGAATTCCAGCAACCTCGTCTCTGTAGTCGATCGGCGCGGATACATACCTGTCGTTTGCCATGCCTGCTTGCCCAAGGATGTTTACTCTCTCCGGTGTTAGCTCATCGTCTTTGTCCGTGATGATTCGTTGCTCACGAACGGCGCGTGTTGCAATCAGATTTGCCGCCCCGATAGGCACTTCGCGTATCAACTCAACTGTGGCTTCAGGGAAACCGAAGCTTGCCACTAATCGGATTACCTGATTCTCCTGGTCGACCACACGAATATCGCCGGCTTTAAGACGTAAATGCGTATTAATCGCTTTAAGAATTTCATTAGCCGCTATCGAAAGATCCGGGTTTGCTGTGGCGGCTACGGCGACATCCTGTAAAAGGCGCGTCCGAGCAAGTTCTTCTTGCATTCTTGTGTATAGCTGGGCATATTCTATAGCGATGGCGCAGCGGTCTGCGGCGATTTTAAGTAAATGTAGCTCGCGGTCATCCTCCGGTTGGATGGTCAGCCAATCAACATGGAGCACACCAACGAGATTATCATCTCGCATCATAGGCACGCCCAGCATCGTGTGGATATCGAGCGCTCTAATAATCGGACTTACGGCAAGGGGCCGGGCCTTAGCATCCCTAAGGTAGAGAGGCCGCTTCGTTGCCGCAATAGTGCCGGCAAATCCCTGACCGATAGGAATCGTAATTCGATTGCGAGCCTCTTCTTCTACGCCGACGCTTGCGTAGATGCGTAAAACGCCGTCTTCTTTTAAAAGGACGGTTGCTGCATCCGCACGCATAATATCCTTAAGGCGGTTCATAAGGCTATTGAGCAGATCGTCTAAATTGAGCCCGCTCATCGCCACATCTGTAAGCTGTATCCAGCCGTTAAGCGCATCGAGAAGCCGATCGCGCTCTTGCTCTGCTCTTTTGCGTTCCGAAATATCCTCGACCACTGATATAAAATAGTGGGGCTTTCCTTGTGGGTCTCTAACCAGGGAGACCGTTAGGTTAGCCCATATCAACGAGCCGTCTTTTCGAATGTAGCGTTTTTCAATTGTGAAAGTTGAAAGTTCTCCCGACAAAAGCCTGTCCATGTAGTCGACATCGACGTCTAAGTCCGCCGGGTATGTAACCTGCCGAAACGTAAGCTTGGCAAGCTCATCTTTTGAGTAGCCCAGAATATCGCAGAGTTTTTTATTAACTCGTATCCATCGATCATCGATACCGACTTGGGCAATTCCTACTGCCGCTTGCTCAAGTGTTGCGCGAAATCGCGTTTCGCTCTTGCGCAGCTCTTCAAAAATGCGCTGGCTTTCGGTAATATCACGGACCGCTACGACTGCCAGGATAGGCTCGCCCTCGACGTCAAAAACGAGGCTGCCGTTATAGCTTCCTAAAAACGTTTTGCCGGTATCCTTTCTACACACCTGCATTTTAAAATCGCTTACAGTTTCAC
Organism: Candidatus Aquicultor sp.; assembly: GCA_036504445.1. Taxonomy (NCBI): domain Bacteria; kingdom Bacillati; phylum Actinomycetota; class Candidatus Aquicultoria; order Candidatus Aquicultorales; family Candidatus Aquicultoraceae; genus Candidatus Aquicultor; species Candidatus Aquicultor sp. Next base: position 65,025 of record DASXVE010000028.1, on the reverse strand, counting down.
CATGAAGGACGCGCGATATCGGGCGTTGTTTGGGTGGAAGCGGTGTACCGTCAGGCAGCTGCGATTCAAACAAACCCATGTAGGCCTCATAGCTCATTTGCGCCGTTTCGGCATTTGGCAAATCATATAGACGCAGAGCGGCCGGGTTCATAGTGAGAACATTTCCCTGAAGGTCGAAGATAGTAATGCCATCCGTTAAGCTATTTAAGATTGATTCCAGTTGCTTGCGCAGGGTCGTTTCAGAGTAGTGATAATTGTGGATGAGCTCGGATACATCGAAACCCTCGGCAAAAACGCCCCGGATATGCCCATTCGCATCGATGTCAGGCATAAACGCGGAAACATAGTAGGTTTTATGTGTTTGCCCCGGTGTAGTGAACGTAAGCATGTGCTGATCGGGTTTACCCGTTTCAAGAACGCGTTTTGCTGCCTCGTAGAGCTGCGGGTTTTCTCTGGCGACCGCCGCGAGGGGATACCCGAGGATGCGTTCCGCGGGATAGCCGAATGCGGCCGCTGCGGCCTTGTTAACCTGCCGAATAATAAGATGCTCATCAAAATAGCTTATCGGAATCGGCACATTTTCGAGTATTGAGGCATAAAAGCGCCGCTGTTCATCGATCTTGCGTGCATCCTCACGCAGCTTTGCTTGTTCCTGCTCTGCATGTTTTCTGTCCGTGATATCCTCACCGATGCTTGTCGTGCCGGCAATCTTGCCTTGGGAGTCTCGAAGAACAATGTTGCTGAAGAAGACGGTCCGCTGGTGTCCGTTTCTTGTAAGGATATCGTTCTCATTGTGGGGAAATATCGCACCTGCCGCGAGCGAATCAAAGAATCCTTGTCGCAACTTTTCACGCTGATCGGCAGGGATAAATACATCAAACCAGTCTCGACTGATAACTTCATCCCTTGTCCAGCCGGTTAGGGTTAACAAGAACTCATTTACATAGGTGATATTGCCCTGTGTATCCAACATTACGGCTACGAGAGATACCTCTTCGAGTATCTCACGAAACCGCCGTTCGCTTTCTTCGAGGGCTTCTTCAGCTTGCTTTCGCTCCGTAATGTCGGCGATATATACGGAGATGCCGTTCTCATAAGGATAAACTCGTACCTCTAACCAGCGACTGGGCGGCAGGAAGGGTGCTTCAAACGAGACCGGTCTCATCTCCGTCTTCGCTTTGCGGTACTCAATTTCAAAAATAGAACCCGCCAGCCATGGTACCGCTTCCCACATGTTTCTAAACAGCAACTCCTCTTTGGGCTTGCCGATAAGTTCCGCGGCTTTTGTGTTTACGTAGGTAAATCGCCAATCGTTATCCATGGCAAAGAAGGCATCATTGATGCTTTCAAGGATATCGAGAACTTGCTTTCGCGATTCTCTGATTTCAGTAGCCGCCTCGTGCTGCTCCTCGTAATAATGTGAATTCTCTACGGCCAACGCCACTTGGTTTGCTATAGCACTTAAGAGACGCATCTCGTCTTCGGTAAAAGTGCGCTTCACACCGGGCTCGTCGGCGACGATTATTCCAAGGAGCCTTCCCGCACGCATAATGGGCACGTTTAACAACCGCAATGCATTAACTTCGTCAAGAGCTTTGCGTGAGGCCGGCGGTAGAGACGGATCATCGTAATCAATAATCAGGACTTCTCCTGTTAGGAGGCGCGCGAAATCAGGATTGAAAGCAAGAAGGTCGACCGGGCGACCGACAAGCTCGCCCGGATATCCATGAACCGCGCTGATTACGATCTCTCCCGATCGTTCGGTTAGATCGATCGCGACGCGAGGAAAGCCGAACGATTCCGAAATTATATCCGCGAGCTGCTGTATCAGCTCCTTTAAATCAAGAGTGCCGCTTATAGTATCGTTTATCGATAATAATATTTTGACCTTATTATGATTTAATAATGTCATACCATCAGCATCCTATCGCTCAACATCCCGCTGCTTAAAGTTTCATTCATTGTTACTTATTTTCCCTAAACCGCGAAAAAATCGCGCACATTCGGCGAAAGCCCGTTAACTTAAAGTTTGCGGGATATTCTTCGGCTACCCGTATAAGCAACCGAAACACAAAGGCATCAATAACCGTAATCACGATGATTTACACGGTGACGCAGTTTACCTATAATTGTAGTAGCATTGCATGGTTGTCTCTTTGCACATCCTTGGCAGGGACACACCACTGCTTTAGAATCAACGGTATAGAGGTAAGTAACGAAATACCCGCTCGGAGATTGGCGCTAATGGAGAACGAACATAATCATATCGCGCAAGAAACGCAAGGGCATGCGCAAGTTGAAAAGCAATTATCGTTTCAGGCTAATGCGCTCGCACAGGTAAGCGATGCCGTAATCGGCACGGATAACGAAAACCGCATCGCATACTGGAACGCGGCCGCCGAGAAGTTGTACGGCCTTTCCGCCGCTGAAGCGATTGGCATACCGCTGCAAGATGCGTACCAATTCAGATGGCTCTCACCGGCAGACGAACAGGCAGCACTGAGTTCGTTTAGGACGGATGGTTTCTGGCATGGTGAAAATATCCATCAAAAGAGAAACGGCGAAGAGATATGTGTCGATATCTCGACTACCGCACTCAAAGATGAGCACGGCAAGAAAATTGGGATGCTTGCCGTCACAAGAGACGTTACTGTGCGAAAACAAGCTGAAACAGAGCTTCGAAAAGCCCACAGCGAGCTTGAAACACAGGTCGCACAGCAAACGAAAGACCTCCAGTTTGCCCTGGAAGACGTGCGTGAATCGCGCACGCAGGTGCTCGATGTCCTTGAGAGTATTAGCGATGGCTTCTTCGCGCTTGATTCACTGTGGCGCTTCACGTACATCAATACGAAGGCACAGCAGCTGCTCGGCATGCGCAAAGAAGAAGTACTCTTTAAGAAAATATGGGATAAACTCCCTAACGCCCAGATCTTGCGCCTCTATAAAGAGCTGATTAGTGCCAGCGAGCAAAAAACCGCCACCGTATTTGAAGAGCTTATCGTGCCGTTGGATAGGTGGTTCGAGTTTCATGTCTATCCGTACGAGAACGGGCTCACGGTATATTTCTCCGATATCACCGTGAAGAAGGAAGCGGAAAAGGAACGCGAACATCTGCTAGAGCAATTAGTGAAGGAGCAAGAGCAGGTAAAGGGCCTTGCGTCGGCGTTGAAAACAGAGCGGGATATCCTCGAGGCGGTTACTGAGAGTACAAGAGCGCAGACCATATACCTCGACCCGGAATTCAATTTCGTCCTGGTCAATTCAGCGTACGAGAAGGGCTCAGGCCACGCAAAAGAAGAACTTTTGGGGAAGAACCACTTTGATATATTTCCCAATGAAGACAACGAGACGATATTTAAACAAGTTCGCGATGCGGGTAAGGCGGTAGAGTATAAAGCCAAACCTTTCGAATACGCCGATCAGCCGTGGCGCGGCGTCACATATTGGGATTGGACGCTGACTCCCATCAAAGACAAAACGGGTATTGTAGTGGGGCTTGTTCTTTCGCTTGTGGATGTCACTGAGAGTATCCGATCAAAGCTGCTCAGTGATACCTTAAACAGCAGCATGAAAGATATCCACTCGTCGTTAAATGTCGCAGAGACAATGGACAAAGTCGTGTGTGACGCTACGCGGGCAATCGGGGTGGAGTCGGCTGCAATCCTTGAGCGAGAAAACGATTACTGGATAGTGCGCTATGCCTACGGTTTTGCAGACAATATTATAGATTTGAAGGTTACCGATGAGCAATCGCCACAGGCAGCCATTGTTGCTGAAACCAAAGAACCGTTAATAGTCGACGACGCATATAGCGATAAAAGGATGAATCAAGAGTTTATTCGGCAGTATAGCTTCCGATCGTTTTTAACTATACCCCTGTTTATAAGGAGAGACATCTTTGGCGTTCTCTACTTTAACTATCACTCCGCACCGGTTGCCTTTTCCGATGCGCAAGTAGATTTTGCCAAGAAGCTTGCATCGTCAATTTCTTTGGCCCTAGAAAACGCCCGCCTGTATGAAGAGGCAGTTGAAGCACGACAACAAGCCGAATGCTAGCACGAAATCACCATTTTACGATTCTGTTGTGATGGACGCTCGAAATATGACCTGGATCGCAGGCTTATTGTCATACATAATCGGCGCTGCTGCCACTTCGGCAGAAAAACTCGTCCCGTCAAGACGGATCATATTCTCTCCAATTAAGCCGACCGGCTTTCCTTGTAATAGTTGCTCAATGCGCGCCCTAATTAGTTCATGGTACTCTTCGTTAAAAAGGCTAAATATTGATCTACCAATAAGCTCATCAGGTGTTTTTGCACCTAGCAATTCCGTGGCTCTGGTATTGGCATAGACAACTCTATCGCCAATTTGCACAAAAAGACCATCGGGTGATTGCTCGACAAGCTCCCGATATCGTTGCTCACTCTTCTTGAGGGCATCTTCTGTCTGCTTGCGCTTAGTAATATCTCGAATAACACTTACCAGAATGTGTTCGCCGCTAATCTCGGCTTGCCGTGAGCTTACTTCGACGGGAAATGTGCGGCCATCTTTTCTACGGTGTGTCGTCTCGAATAGAATCCCCTCGGCTGCCGCTTTTTCAATCTGCTCAGTAACCAACCCCTGGGCTTCTACGCGCAAATCAAAAACCGACATCGAAAGCAATTCATCTTTACTGTACTGATATGCGCTGATTGCGGAATCGTTCGCTTCGATTATCCGTCCATCGCTTTTTCGAACGAAGAGCAAGATATCCCGGGCAGACTGGGCAAAGAGCTGGTATCGCCGCAACTGTTCCTCTACATGTTTTCGCTCAGTGACATCAGAAAAGTAAATCGAGAGGCCGTTCTCATATGGATAGACATGAAACTCAAACCACCGACCAAGCGGTGGGATAAATTCTTCAAATGATGCTGCGGTTTTCTGCGAGGCGGCGCCGGTAAACTCTTTGTAAAGGCGCAATACTTGCGCGTTAGGAAGCTTATCCCATATTCCCTTGAATAAGACATCTTCTTTTACAATGCCCAAAAGTTGCTGTGCCTTGCTGTTTATATAGGTAAAGCGCCAGAGTGAATCAAGCGCGAAGAAGCCGTCGCTGATACTCTCAAGGACATCTAAGACCTGCTTGCGCGATTCTCGAATATCTAATAGCGCATGCTCCTGCTCGGTGATATCGTGAAGAACCATAACGGCTCCGATGATAGCTTCGCCGGCATAGATGGGGAGGGCTGATTCTTCGAAGATAACTTCACTACCGTAGAGATTGTTCGTTTTTAGACGCTCGCTAAGAACATGCTCACCCTTGAGCGCTCGCGTCGAAGGAAGCTCTTCCACGGTGTAGGAGCGGCCGTCTATATGACGTGCGTTAAGTCGTTTAATAGACACAGCCCTGTCTATGACCGTAGGATCAAAGCCATAGATCTCACGTGCTGCCTCATTTACTTTTTGCACGCTGCCTCGTTCATCATAGATGACGACGGGATCGGCTACGGCATTAAGGACCGCATCGAGCTCTGCTAATTGTTCGGCTTTTTTTTCGGCATGGCTCGGTTGCCCATTGGGTATCCGCGATGATTTATGTGAATGCTCTTCCCGATTACTATCAACCTCTGCCAAATTACGCTCCTGATAATTAAGGCATTGCTTGTTTATATGATTGTATCCACAGTCTCTGTTTGTAATACAATATTGATTCCGCAATTCTAAACTTTGAAAACGAAGAGGTAACGTACCCCATTTATGGTGTCACCAGAAAGTAAAGTTTGCAATTCTAAGTTCCGGAGTTCAACAATTCGGAGATGGTCGCAAGCGTATAGCCGTGGCCTCTCAGGTATGCGATAACATCGGGAAGTGCCTCCGCGGTGTGCCATCCTCTACCGTTTGCGTGCATAATGATTATGGAGCCGCCGCGCGCTCCATTCTTCACTGCACGAATAATATTAACGCAGGCTACGTTCCGGTCGGGATCACCTGTCACAACATCCCACTGAATTGCCTTTAAGCCAAGCCCACCGACCATCTTCAAGTTCACAGGTGTATACGAACCGGCGGGAAACCTGAAGTATTTCGGTGTTTTGCCGGTAAGCCTTGTTAAACTCGCTTGCGCTTTCAGAACCTGCTCCTTCGCTTCTTCCGGCGAGATTTTCGTGAAGACACGGTGTGAATACGAATGGTTTCCTATTTCAAAAAGCGGGTTGCCGCTTAAAATCCGTGCGGGCCCCGGATGTGTCTCGGCCCATTTGCCGCCCATAAAAAACGTCGCTTTTACACTATCGGCGGTAAGAATGCGAACGATCTGCGTATCGAATCCAGCGTGGTCACGCTGGGCTTCACAGAGATCGAACGTCAACGCGACGAGTTTTGAGGTCCTTGACCCGTGCTTAACAAGTTCCGGCACAACCGGCGGCAGCCGGACTAAACCACCGCTATCAGAGTTACTATTATTTGCCTGGCCGGTCGAGTCAGCGCCCTGAGGTATGTCTACAGCTACACGCGTTGGCACGTTATCACCACGGGGCTCGGCCTGCCTGTTTTTTAGATAGTTCGATTTTCGGAGATGCTTATGACCCTGCCCATAATATGCAACCATCCCGAAAAGCGTTCCGGAAACCAGTGCTATACACATCGTAAATATTATGACCCGTTTATTCATGGAAGCTCTCTTTCAGATGAAAAGTTTACCCGTTCCGGTCATTCATAAGTTCCGTGATTTATACTATAATCACTTAGTTATCCTTTTAACAGGGTATATAACGAAGAGAAAGGAGAGTGTGAACCCGACGAACTTGCTGCCCACGCAACAACGGGTCTTGCTTTAACGGCCGGGCCAATAATGCCTCCAGGACAAGACTTAAAACTCCTCCGAAACCTATAATACTATCGGCATACCCCTCAACCAATAACGGGTATATAGATACATAGGCCCCCCATCGTTTAAAATGCGTGCGGATACCCATGTATCAAATTGACATATAGACCGCTTCGTATTTCGTTAACCCGCCATGTTATTAATCCTTGCGAGAAGAAATTAGCCGTATCCTAAGTAATTGAAACTTCCCAGAGCTGGCGGTCATAGAACTGAGCTGACATATGATACTATGGTGTTGATGCTGCCAACCGATAGCTACTAGGATGTGGACGTCCCTATGGATGATTTGTACCAACGCCAATACTACTCAATGAGAGTCGGAACAAATCCCAAAGCAAACCTAGATTTAGACATGTTAAGGGAGCTCTTTTTCAGTGTCTACTCTATGTTTGAGGTTAATGCGTATTTCCAAGAGGCATTCGGATATGCTTGTGTAGATACGCCTGGGGGTTGGTTGCCTGGCTCTACGGGGTCAAACCCTGAAGCTTACGTCTTTAGAAAATTGCGAAAATCGCATCTGTGGCCCATTGCCGATAAGTACAAAGAGTATTCCGAGGAAGATATCTTTGACACGATCGAGCTGCTTTACGATCTAATCTCGAAACCTGTTGATGGTTATTATCACGATTATTGTAATTGTGGCTGGCACTATAACCTTTTCGATAAAGTGCCTGCACAGGCAGAATTACGCTATGAAGTAAACGATTTCTTGCGTGACTACAAAGAAGGCTATGAGATTTCAGCTAATGGTGAAATCCAGATCAAGGGTAATTCAGGTCTCAATTACTTGCTAGACGCAGATATCCCAAACTATGACGCTAAAAATGTCGATAAGCGGATTCATCTAGCGATAGCGAAATATCGAAGGCGGCAGTCATCTGCCCAAGAGAGAAGGGACGCAGTCAGAGACCTTGCAGATATCTTTGAGTTCTTAAGACCGCGATTGAAAGAAGTTTTAAGAACAGAAGATGAAAACGCTCTTTTCAATATCGCCAATAATTTCGGCATTAGGCATCATAATAGCAAGCAAAAGAGCGATTATAATCCGGTTTGGCTAAGTTGGATATTTTACATATACCTAGCGACTATTCATATGGCTATACGTTTACTATCAGAATGTCCTGCATGAGGTTGGACTTTATGTATAACACGCCAACTGGCAAGCCTAAAGACGAACCTCTTTTAATCCGCAATAGAACATTTGTTTGGGTATTATTAGCTGCATTAACCAGGCATTACGACAGATTTTCATAACAAACTGGGTAATTGTAGTTGATCGCTTGGCGAGCAATGGTATAATAAATACAAAATAATTCTATATGTTGCAAAAACCATTAAGCAACCCAAAACAATTAAATACCGCCGTATATGTCAACGATGAGATCGCTACAGCCTCTATAGGGATAGCTAACACCCCGGTATTAGCAAACTCTCACAACTTGATCACCCAATACAATGCCGAAACATTAAAAGCGCTACATAAATACCTTATTACCGCTTTCGAGTTATAAAGCGTCGAAATAGATTATTGGTAATAGCTTTATCTGCAGTTCTTGACCTAATAAGGAGCGTGGTTTTTACGGCACTTCGTGTTTTAAGAAAAGAACGAGCACTACTTTTGAAAAGCAAGATTATCGAAGATTACCCCGAAATTTACGAGTTTCTAGAGCTAAATGAGAGAGTTACTGAGGAATTGGTTAAAGAACAACCATTTCCGGTACAGAACTTCTTCGATAACGTTTACCCTGACGTGCGTAACAGGGCGAAAGACGAATGGTATGCAACACGCGTGCGGGTTGCAGCTGAGGGTGAGATTGTTAAATGTAGTTTATGCAATAGGACTATCGAAAATATCTGTTACATCTCCAATGATCTCACAAACGAGCATCTCATTGTTGGTTCAAGATGCGTTCAGCACTTTAGGATTAATACGGATAAGATAGGTGCTGATCTTGAGCGAATCTTATCTGGTCAGATGCACGTAAGGCGTCTTAATCGCCTTAATACGCGAATCCCTGGGATAAGAAAAACTGTTGAGGGTTGGAAAACACACCAAGAGCAGTATCCAATCCTTGTAGAGTTTGAGTTAGCTAAGCAATTCGACCAAGTAACTAACCGTGCTGAGCAGCTGTTACAGGATTATTTCAAGAAAAGAAGCCTAAGAAGCAAGGATGATGAGGCAATTATCGCAGAGTTGCAAACCTTGGAGAAGCAACAAAGTGCCTTGATCGCTCAAATGAACTTATACGTTGAAGAGCGCAAGGGTAAGAAACATGCTCCAACGATGAAAATTGCGAGGCATTTAAAGAGCCGAGGGTTACATGGTATTGTCGAACAGCTTCAAAAGGATGAAGCAATAACATGGCCAACTGCAAGGTACATTGATGAGCCAGATTTCATGCAATATGTAGCGTCTGCGTTAAGTAAACCCCTTGAGGTAAAAGGGCTATCTATTAAGGCGGATATTGCGAATAATCGGCATAAAGGATACATGTTAGAACACGTTGATACCAAGAGTGTACAATTATTCAGCAGCCATAGCGATTTAGTTCTCAGTCTTGGCGGCTTGATTTTCGACGAGCCCCTAATCGACCCGATGTCGCTCAGCAACATTATCTCAATAAGTAACATTAGCAAGCTAAGCGATGCCCATAGGCGGAGATCGGCAGAGACAGTCGTGAGAAACCTTGCAACTAAGACACGGACTTCCGATGTCTGGGTGCAAGATTATGACTACAGCCTTAATGAAGTTGTACTATATGATGGCAAGGCCAAGAAATACGTTAAAGGCAACCTATTGGCATTTATAGATACATTCAAAGGGTTAGTTTTTGGCGTAAAGGGCAAGACAGTATCTGATATGGCTAGATATGCGAGCAGCTTGCCAGGCTCTCGCTACACTAGAAAAGAGCTCAATGAGCTTGAGCAAACGCTTAAAGACTTCAATAAAAGGCCTGGCGAAACGAGATATGATGACGAGGAAACCGCTTCCTAAAATTCTTGAAGCGATAAATTAATCACACTCGTTTAACCACAAAGCATTCAGCGTCTACTGGTTGCAAATACAGCCATTTAGACGCTGAATGCTTGAGGAGGTATCTTGCAATCAGACGCGAGATGTTTAAATCATGACTGCTGGAGCTGCTTCCATTTCTTAAACTTTTCACTATAATAACCAGAGCACTCTTCACAAGAATAAACCTTCCTACCGTTAGCCCCAATGCGAGGACCATCCATGTGCTTGCCACATTGAATACATTGTCCGTTCTCTTTTCTCTCTGCCCGCAACATTTGCCGATGGTGTTTATTCTTATGCTGCTCTGAGCAATAGAGCTGTCCGGGCTTCTTGGGGATAAACTCTTCATTGCAACACAAGCAAACCGTTTTGTTCTCTCCCTTACCAGCTCGAAAGCTCTGATCACTAACAGATATTGCAATCGTGTGCTTATCTTTGAAGAACCCTGCAAACTCTTTTATAACCTTTGTAATGTTCGGGTTAAGATCGTTAAGAAGCGGGATGATCTCTTTTGAAATGTCTTGGCTTATGCGGCATACGCCTTCGCGGGTTTCAAAGAAATCCTTTGGCTCAAAGGTTTGCTGCATGAACCAATCTAAGAGCAGCACATCGACTTTCGGGCGGATGGGCTCCATGAGGTCAAAGACAAGTGAGGTTCTATTAGATCGGTCCGCATGCATAACTCCAAAATCGACATCTAAGCCCTTCGCTATTGCAGCATGTTTGATCATTACCTCAAGCACACTATAAAGATAGTTAAGCGCAGCGTTAAACGGGTCTATTGCTTTGCGAGGTGAATGCGTCTTTGGTGAATGACGTTTGTTAAGACTTAGCCAATTTTGCGGGATTTTCTTTGTTTGTACGCACATTAGTGGAATGCCTGAGAAACACTCCCAATAATAAGCAGCGGTTATCGCTTCTTGGGCTCGCTGATTATTAACATCATCAGCGGTCTTAAGCTCTCTTACTTTCTCCGCAATGAAGGCAACCGCAGCCTGAATTGTCGTTACCCTTGCAGTGTCTAGCCATGTGGTTTTCTGGTATCGCTGTGAAATATGTTTGAGCGTTTCTGCTTGCGCTTTAAACTTTTCCTGCAGCAGCCACGTTGCAATCTTTAGGTTCAGCTCTTGCGTTGCTAATGCCTGTCTTCTCTTTGTTACGCCCGAGGTATGCTCTTTGGGAATAAAGTCTGTTAGAAGCTCGCCGTTATAATCAACAAAGGTAACCGCGATATCTTGATCGGCAATCCATTTGAGAGCATCAAAGGTGATGCTGCCGCTTTGCCCTAAGATCACGATATGCTCAATATCGTTAAGGCCGCGATTGATGAAGGTATCTCGAATCTCTTGTTTGTGGGGGAATCCATCTCTAATTTTAAGCCCACCGTATTGCACCCGTATATCTAAACCGTGGCCGGTTAAGACCAGTGCTCGTTTATCCATAAAGACCGCCTTTTACCAGGAGTTATATACTTATAATTATACCCTAAACGAGCGGTAGTTATAAGCTAATTCTGCTGGTAAGCGGGGTTATTGTGCAATTCTTTTAGCGCGGCTATACCGTGCTCCTTTATATACTCATCTATCTGAATATAGTTATCCAATCCTTGTTCTACGCCTTGCCGAAAAGCAATAAGGTTGTGCTTAAAATGGCTCTTCCGCATAGATGTTACCATGAGGGTAAGGCCAGCCTGTTGAAATAGCGAGTTTTGCGAGCGCCTCAAATACGTGGCGGCAATTCTAAAACCGAACGCGTTTCTGTCACATAGTTTGGCAACAATGCCCAAGATGAAACACAATGTATCGGTAAAGAATAGGAGGTCGTCTCTTGCTTGCTCAATGTCGGCTTCACTGGCGTGTCGCAAGGCACGTTTCATGGCGGGATAGCTCATGATATCGGAAAATCCTTGAAATTGCTCCTCAGGTGGCCCTTTAAGCCAGGGGCCGACATCGCCAACGGTATCAGTCCGCGCTCTATCAAGCCGCATTATTCGCTCGACAATATAGGCCGGGCTGGGTTCTCCTTCGACGATTTCCGTATAAGTTAAGATATCGCTTTTCTGTAAAACCGCTTCAAGCAGAATTGATGTAACCTTGCCTATACCGTACAACCCAATTCGCTTTATGCTAACGCCAGGAAACTTAAGGATAAGTTTGGGATTCTTCGCCGCTTCTTTCGCAAGTGCAATGATAGAGCTTAGAGGATCGCGCTTGTAGATGCGTAGCTCTTGAATTGCACCAATGACTTCGGTCTCGATGGTCTCGATAATGACTTCATAGCTAATTGGATAACCCTCGCGCCAGAGTTGCCAGCGCAAAAACTCTAGATTCTTCTTAAAGCGTTTATCCTCTTGAAGCTCGCAGATTCGACGGATTCGTTCGACCGTTTCAGGGGGGTAGCGGGTCTCGGTTCCTTTGCCTCTACCAAGGGATACCTGCTTAATTTCAGGCAAAACCTTGCGCTCCCGCCATTTCTTAAGCTGAACAGATGTAACTTCTAAATTGTTTTCTTCGAGTTTTTGAAACAGCTCTTCGCTGGTCAACCATTCTGAATACATACACCCTATTTTACAGCGGTACCTGAAAACGTCCATGTTTTTTCAAACCCCCTGGTAGGCTATGGCTTGTAAGGATAAACGGCGCATGTTTGCGCCACTACGAAAGCCCACTCTTAAGGGAGGTGAAAAACATGGCACAAGCAAAAACAGTACGAGCATGGCTCGAAGAGCGCATCGAGCACGGAAAGCCGCTTAACGACCCATATTCAAGGCGAGTTCTAAAGGTATCTGAGACTTATGGGCTTGATATCAGCCTCAAACAAGCCAGAGGACACGGCGAGCTCATAAGCGCAAGGCCACAAGCACGATCTAGGCAAACGCCAATCTTCTCACGCCTTACCAGTAAAGAGCGCACCAACTATGAGATCGGCTTTGAGATGCGAGATGAGGCTAAGCGTCTTGCCGAGCTTTCCGGAAAAAGCGTCAGTTTTGATGAGATGTTTGCCCGTCGCTCTGAGTCACCATTATTTTCAGAGCTTGCTGATAAGCGAACGATTAGAGAGCTTTTCAGAAGCGCTCTTACCCCGGAAGGCTATTTCAAGCAAACCGACAACCTAGAGCGCCCGATGTTTCTCTATGACCGCTACGGCAAGTACTCAATCACGGTAAAAGGGGCACGGCAAGCGAGCAAGATTGGCGACTACCACAATGCGGTAAAGCTCTTCGAGCAAAAGGGCGACGCCTCAGCGCTTGAAAAGTTTAAAGGAAAGTACGTGACCGATTCTCTTGGCAAACGCCATCGCTTTATTACTGACCGCACGATTCTTGGAAGACACATCGAATCGGGAGAAACCGATATTTTACACATTTACGATTTATGGAGGTAACAATGAATGAACTAATCGCGTCACAGCGAGCACGAAACAGGGTTAGCGAGACGCATTGCTTTATCTGCGGTGAAAGCCGCGCTGCTGTACTCAAAGAGGTTCCCTTTGAGGCGCATCACTTAATCGGCAAACGCGAGGGGCCAACGGTGACCATTTGCCTCAATTGTCACACCATCTATGAGCGCAAGAAAGCCGATTGGCTAGAGGAGCTTCTATTGGAAGGCCGCACGCCGTACCAGAAGTTTATTGCGTTCTTAATGGCAATAACGGATGGCTTTGCCATGCTTGCGGAAAACTTCCTTGTATACGGAGCACAGCTTGCCAATTCCGACAAAGACACGGTAATCGATTTTCCTGAGTCTGGGATGACGGTAGGACAACTCGTAACCCAAGTCGGGGTAACGGGGGTTATCTTCATTAAGCTCGTGCAGGACTCGATTACCGGCAGGCTCAACCCCGACTTTGAGCTTGAAGCGCTCTTTAATGAGTTCGTCCACGAGCACGAAGCAACAATTAAGAAGCTATCAACCTATTTTATGGAGACTTAAAACAATGAGAGCAACAGATCAAGTAACAGAGATCGCAACGCGGGTGTTTACCGCTTACGAGAAGCCAGCGCTTCGCGCTCAGGATACCAAGCGCAAAAAGAAGCATGATGACAAAAAGCTCATACCCTTCGGGCAGCGGGTATTAGTATTTGATACCGAAACGACGACCGACTTTTATCAGAACCTAAAGTTCGGCTCTGCCAGGGTGTACCAATTCGAGCAAGCTGGCGGTCTGTATAACCGCTACAAGGGAAACCTGCTGAAGGTGTTAGAAGACGGGCTCAACCTGCACGATCACTGGCACGATGATTTCGTGCTAGCCTACGAGGTCATCTTCTATGGTGAGGGCATAGAGGTCGATGAACTATGCATTCTTGAAACTTATGCCCAAGAGCACGGTATTAGACTTATATCAAGAGCCGAGTTTATTGATATCCTATTAAAAGAGGTCTATGAACTTGGCACAATCTGTGCAGGTTTTAATTTGCCGTTTGATCTCTCGCGCATTGCACTCTCGGCACGGTCGCACACGCGAGGACAATACAAAGAATATATAAGCCTTACCTTACGAGATGATATCTTCACTCCTGAGCTTGCGATTAGAAACCTCGATTCAAAGAAGGCCTTTATCCAGTTTAAGAAGCCAGCAAAGTCGCGGGATGCGGTCCCGTATTTTAGGGGGCATTTTCTCGACTTAAGAACGCTTATCTTTGCGCTTACTAATGGCTCATTTTCGCTCAAGAAAGCCTGCGAGCTTTTTAAGGCAGGCGTAAAGCTTGACACTAAAGAACATGGCATCGTCACATCTGAGTATATTGAGTATAACCGCCAGGATGTTGAGATCACCTGGCAGCTCTATCGCAAATTAATCGAGGAGTATCAACACCACCCGATTGGCTTACTTCCGACAAAGGCCTACTCGCCAGCAAGCATTGGAAAAGCATACTTAAAGGCGATGGGCATCAAGCCATTTTTAGAAAAGCAGCCTGATTTCGATAAGAATATCTTAGGCTTTGCTATGGCGGCATACTATGGCGGAAGAAGCGAGTGCCGCATCAGAAAAACCATGCAGCGCGTGCTCTACACTGATGTGGTCTCGATGTATCCAACCGTCTTTAGCTTGCAAAAACTCTGGGACTGGGTTACTGCTGAGCGCATTGAAGCAGTTGAGGCAACGGACGAAGTGCAGGAGTTCATTGACAGGATAACTCTTGATGCCTTGTTTGATAAAGATATCTGGACAAAGATTCCCGGTTTAGTGCAGATCATCCCACAAGGCGACGTTTTGCCCATTCGCGCCAAGTACAGCGAGACGTATCAGATCGGACTCAATAAACTAACTATGGACAAACCCATGTGGTACACGTTAGCTGATGTAATCGTCTCAAAACTCTTAACGGGTAAAACTCCGAATATCGTACAGGCTTTCCGCTTTATACCCGGCACACCGCAGGCAGGGCTCAAACCTTTGAGCTTACAGGGCAAGGTCAAGGTAGACCCAGCGAGTGAGGATTTCTTTAAAACTGTTATTGAACAGCGATCACTCGTAAAGGCAAACATGAAAGAGCTTGGTAAAGAGAACCCTGATTATGCGGGCTTAAGCAGCCTGCAGCTGTTCTTGAAAATACTTGCCAACTCAACGTCATACGGCATCTATATCGAGCTCAACCGAAACGAGCTCGATGAAACTGAGCAAGTCGATATCTATGGGTTAGAGCACTTTCCCGTTGCAGTAGAGAGGGTTGAGGAAACCGGCTTTTTCACCAACCCCTTAACGGCGGTTATGATTACAGGAGCCTCCCGGCTCATACTTGCCATGATTGAAAAAAGCGTATCCGATGCGGGGCTCCCTTACGTCTTTTGCGACACCGATTCAATGGCAATGGCGATTAATAACGAGGAAGAACTTTGTGTTGCGCGAACAATCGTTGATCGATTTGCCTCGCTTAATCCCTATAACCAAGAGATCATTACGGGTAGCATCTTAAAGATAGAAGATGAAAACTACGCGCTCAAGGACTGGAGTAACCCCAAAGCGGGGTTGTCTAGCGATTTAGAGCCGCTTTACTGCTATATGGTCTCATCGAAGCGCTATGTGCTCTTTAACGTAATTGATGGTGTGCCCGTTATCCGCAAGAAATCAGATCACGGGCTTGGGCATTTGAAAAACCCTATCAAGAAGGGTTTTGCAGAAGATCGAGACAGCGATTGGGTTGAAGATATCTGGCGCTTTATTCTCTCAGAGGAGCTTGGCTTTGCCTTTGATAGACCCTCCTGGTTTGATTACTTTGCAATGGGTCAACACTCCGTTACCAAGCCGCATCTATATAACTCGTTTAGCAATATTAATAAAGGCAAGCCGTATTGTAAGCAGATTAAGCCCTTTAACTTTATGAGTGTGTGGTACAAGGACAAGTACGATATGGCTGAAGAGGTCACGCCGATCTCACCGTTTACCGAGCCGGGCAGCATTGAAGACGTTGCCGAATTCTTAGTAGATCGCAAAACGGGAAACCGCCTTTATTTAAGAACACTTATGCGAGACCCGTTCTCGCAGCATAGATTGCTTAAAACTTATGGCGATGTAGTCGAGCGCTATGCATACCACCGTGAATTAAAATTTATAACCGATACTGGCGAGAGTTGTCCTGAACAGTATAAAGGTACGCTGTACCGAACGCATGTCAAAGCATTGGATGTTGCCTATATCGGAAAAGAAGCAAATGAGCTCGAAGAGGCAAATGTCTTTGGCGTAGATGATACTACCTGCTGTGCTCATATTAATCAGACTAGAGAAAAGATAATTGCAAAAGCAAAAGATATTGGTATTAGTAATATCGCTGCGCATTTAATAAATAACGGTATTTCTGAGCAAGTATTACAAAAACAATTAAAAAGCGAAAGTTGTCCGAAACAATTAATCGGTATTTTGCAAATTATTATTGCTGCAATTGAAAAGAATAAATTGACGAAAAATATTACCGTTTATGAAATAAAAGAATTGCACGGTAAATATAAATTCGATTGCTATTATTACGTGCCGTTTTGGAATAAAAAAGGGTTTAAATTAAAGCTCCTGGTAAAACAGAACGGCGAATGGTTTTTTATTTCTGATAATAATTACGCTGAATTAATAAATAAACGAGTAATTAAAAACCCAGAAATAAAAAATATTATTGGCGAATTAATTTATTCAAACGGCGTTATCACTACCAAACTAACAGTATTTCCTGAGCATTTAACGTTAAATAAGGCTGCCGCCGTTTGGAATATAAATAAATCTATTATTAATAAATCCCTGCACGAAAAACGATTTACACCCTCGGAAATTAAAAAAGTGGATGATGTATTAATTTCACGGCTCGCTTTATATCGCGTATTTGGTAATTACACCCCTGAAAAAGAAGCGATAGATATTAATAAATTAACCGTAATCGTGCGAATTGGCGGTAAACAATTTAAGTTCCCGTTGCTTGATATTTCACGGTTTTTCTATCGCAAGGAAAAATCTTTAGGTAATAACAAGGCCCAATTATTGGCGGAAATACATAATAAATGGTACATCATGCAGGTAAAAGATAACCCGTTAATATTTAAATACAAATTAATGCCTCGTTCTAATGAGGCGAAAATGAATAAACCATATAAGAATTTCTTGCAGAGTAAAATAACAGATTTTCCCGAGTACGTTGATATTAATTATGCGTGCGAACGATGGAATATTTCGAAGAACACATTCGCACAGAATCTAGAGAGAGCAAGAATTGAACTTGCTAATGGCAAAATAAGCAGGTTGGACTTGGCTACGTACCTATAATACAAAACAAACTTAATCGCTAGGGGCAAGTTGCAAGCATTAATCGCCCGAGCTTGCCTCTAGCTGTTGTTTTCTTCTTAATAACTTATTCTTCTGATCGGTTAGACTTCTTAATTGCTTTTGCGCTTCATCCAAAGTGGTTTTATTGTCCTGAATTCGGTTTTTGTAATCTTCAATTTGCACGCTGTGATCACTAGCATGCTCAGGGTCATCTGCTATCTCTTCTTGTACACCCTTAATTTCTCCATTGATTTCGTCTATGTTGTTTTTTCTATTTTCAATTTCTGACGTAACCCGATCAATATCAAAATCAACGCGTCGAATATCGGAATTGATTTGATCTAGCTCTTTAGCATTGTTCTTTGCCGCCTCAATATTTAACCGCGTCTGTTGGGCTCCATTAGTGTCGTTGACAATGACTGTGACTACATAAGCCCCCAATGCTTTCCAGGAGCCCGCTCTAACACTTGGCAACATCTCGAATTGATATGTGCCAGGCTCAAGTATCATGATGCTTGCCTTTGATTGAAGACTAGAACCCCTCTCAATATCAATATTTTGGATGCTTACGCTTGGCAAAGCTAAGTTACCTCCCGGATTATAGCTCCAGCCATTATCAGCCCCAATCCCTTTTATCATCGAGCAATCTTTAAAAGCTATACTTGCAGCAATAATCGGGATGTCGGTGTTGTTCTGGATTGAAAAATTGCAAGTGAAAGGTTCTCCTGCATTAACAAAACGAGGCGATTTCCCTTCGTATGAGATAGGAGCTGAGTTAGCGGGCTCGCTCGTAGGAGGTTTCTCTTTCACTTTATACTCGATTTCTTGTTTACCAAGATCAATCTTTCCCTGACTTACCGTTTTTTCACTATCATTGGCACCTCTACAGCCGCTTAAAGAAATAACCATAACTATACCTAAGAGGATGAGAGCGATCTTGCAGAGTTGACCAACATTTCTACGGGTAAGAATCACGTCTTGCTCCTTAAGCTTCATGGTCTGACCTTCCACGACGATGCATCGATTTATGGATGGCAATCGCAGAGCCCTCTGGCTAACAAGGGGCTACCATAAAGTATAGCGTACGTTGTGCTTGGACTCAACAATATGTAAAGTCGTTGCTCAACACCAAAACCCATTGCTACGTTGTCTTTAATAACACAAGAGCAAACAAAGCAGGGTTGCATATGTCTATAGGAAGCAGAATACGAACGCGGCGAGAGGGCCTCGGTTTTACCCAAAAGGAGCTCGCGGCAAGAGTAGATGTAACAGACCAACTCATATCGCTGTGGGAGCTTGATCGAAGGTCTCCATCAGCTGAAAAGCTAGCAGACCTATCGAATACTTTAGGCGTGACAACCGATTATCTCATCAAAGGTGAAGAGGCTGGTGTAGCCTGTAATCTTGAATTGGCGATACGCTCAAGTGATGATCTTACCACTGATGCGAGAGATACCCTTCTAAGAGTTGTGAGCCTGTTTATGCGAGTTAGGGATTAGGAGTCCAGACTGCTCGTGCCGAGTATTCGAGGTGAGACAAAGAAAACGAAAGACAGCAGTTAAGCAGGGCTTCTTAATATACCCATATCTTTCCCGAGTCAAGATTATCGGGAATCTTATAGCTCCGTGCCTTAGGATGGTTATTTAGAAAATGTCTAATTAAGTTTAAGCTATCATATGCTTCCATTATCAGCTCTCTCTGCTCCTTGAAATATTCTTGATTAAACACGTTATCATCTACGGCGTGAGCGGGGCGTTGCCTTAGCTTTCTAATCTTCTTTAGAGGATTGATGATGTAGTCGATTGGGTCTGGGTCTTCTGCTTTGAGTTTCAGTCTAAGCCATTCCTCTAGAATTTGAACCGTACCCTTAGGATGGATTACGATTTTTCCGTCTCCACGCTCTTCTTCACGTTCAAACGAGACGTCGTTCAGGAAGAATTTACGATTAATGTTATCAGACAAGAGCTTATCCAGTAGATGAATAAAGTCATTAAATTCCTTCAGCGTTGGCCTTATTAAGAAGCTAAACTCTCTAGGCTTGCGCTTATCTTTAAAATCTTCCCTAAAAAGATTCGGGCGACCAATCAGTTGGCATATAGCATTTATGTGTTTAAGCTCTTCAATGAAGGCGTCAAAAATTGATATACCGATACCCCAATCGCCAATTATCTGTCGGTAATAATCGGGGTGTGGCTTATATTCGCCTTGAAGCTCTTTAGATTTCCATATTTGTTGATGCTCTGGACTAAGCCTTGTTAAGTATCTCAGGCAGACGCAAACGGCCCTATTGAAATCGGAATCATAGGCGAAACCGAAACTTTCCAGAAGCACCTTATCAGCCTCCGACATCGCTGCTGATTGATAATATTCATCTGTAATACTTATTGAACCCGAGATATCATCGTTTATGTAATAATACCTGGGGTCATTCCTATACACCTCAAGGACAGTTAGATCGAATGAGGCAAGAGCTAACTGTGCCTCGCCTAAGGCAAGCCTTAAAGTAAATGGCTGATTTTCGTATTTAGATGTATCAACAATCTCGGCGAGACGGGTTCGTGACGGATAAACGCAAACATGCTCTAAATTCGATGCATCAAGTTTCGCAATTTGCGTCTCAGCAGGTTCCTCGGGTAGCGCTTTTATGTAAGGGTTTGGGTGTCTATCGCCAAAGTTTATCGATATCTTATCTTCTTGAATAAGCTCTTTAAGCGAGTTCTTTAATTGATCTAGCGTTAAGTCAAATTCCCGTAGAATAACGCGACAAGCCAATCCGTTAAACTCGCTTGAGTTTATGTGATGCTCGCTCGCTAATCTTGTTATTTCGTTCTTATAATCCATGGCTCGACCGTACTCTTTCAGTTTATGAATAACTTCTCAAGGCAAAAATTAAGATGCTTCTTTTGCATTAGAAGTTAGCCACAAAATATAAGATTATCTTCTGCATTGCACCTCTGCAATCCGTTGGCGTTAGGATTGTTCCCGAATACGGATGAGGATTTTCGTGGCGATGATATCGACCTATTGCATATTTAAAGTCATCTGGGTCGAATGGCGCTATCACAGAGTTAGCTTTTATATAGGTTAGGAGACCGTGCTCCGACTGCTGGTATCCTGTCGGTCTGACGGTTTTCCAATCCTCTTTTAGAATCTCCCAGGCTCGATAAATCCACGACACGGCCTCTATTTCATAACGATTATCAAACAGGAACAACGCGTGTATGAATCGCTCTTTTACGCCTGACCAGTCATAATTGCCACCCGACGGATTTAATTGTCTAACCCCTAATTCACGTGTATCGTAAACCTCACGTAAAGTATCGACATATATTGCAACTTCGGGTGGCCCGCCTTCACGACCTGCCCACCACGACCCTAAGTTATCGCTTGCTTTGAGATTAATATTATTGAGTATGCCAAGGTCTAGCGCTAGTTTCTTAATGGCATCTTTTGCGATGGCCTCAACCTCTTCTTTTAGTGCCAACTTGCTATTTAATACTTGCTCAGCAAAGCGGTATGAAAACCTGTTCAAGCGTAACGCCATTAATTTACCTCTAGGAATAAAAGGGCTTTACTGTCACATATCTTAGCATAGCATTATGTGAATATGTAACACACCTATCTAGTACAGTATCTGCTAGGGCCAGCGTTTCTTCCTTAATATATAAGACCGGTCATCAGGTAGAAAATAGAAGAACTCCCGTAATTCAGGTATATGGCACGTATGTTTGCTGTTCTTAACATCTATCTCCCGTGCTGACCATGCAAGCTCATTCGTAAAATCGATCATCAGTCTAAGTATCTTGGTTACTTCGTAAACAACGTATCTTGACGCGTTATCCAATAACTGAGGAACCGTTAGCCATTCTTCTACAGTCAACGCATTGTTTTGTAGATCAAAAGCATGAATAATTGTAAACGGACTTATTGCATTAGCAACAGCAGCACCCTGAGCAAGTATTTTTGCGATTTTCTCAGCAGCAACGTTTTGCTTAAGTACTTTCATCAATATATTATGCCATTCGGCAACGGGCTCTTTCTCAGTTACGCCTTTCGCCAAGCCGTCAAGATTTGCATATCTAGTTTTTCGCGCAAATTCCGATATAAACGATAGAATCTCGCTAGGAATGGGTTCCAGTCCGAATCCTGATAGCGTAGTGCTACCTTTCTGTTCTGCTGTTTCCTTAAGCTTAAAGAACAGGCCTTCAACATCATGGCCGAAATGTCTAACGTACTTTTCACCTGGGGACGTCAGCTTATTATCAACCATGTAATCAAGAATTAAGGCGAGCTTTGCAAGCCTTTCAATCCCTATTGCTAATTGAAAGAAACCCGTATAGAATCGCCCTTTGTCGTCAAGATTTGCCTTTCTAATCTCGGTTAAGCCCGTACAGATACACGACCGTGTGATATACCCCTCTTGCGACAATAGGAAAAATGGTTCGCTGAACATGAGTGCTCTCCTTCGCGTCTCTGATGTATTATCCGATTCGCCCTTATCTTGTATTTAGTCAAATTATATCTCCTACAGCAAGAGTACATCAAAGTGCGGAAGGTCGGTTCTTAAGCGATGGGGGGCCTGGGTATCTATATACCCCCTCAACCAATAACTAATTGACTTTGCAAACCTATAGATGCACAATATATCCAGCATTAATTCGGTTTTTATACGCAGAAAGGGGTTTGAAGTGATGGCTAAAAAAGGAAGGATGCTCGTCTTCGTTGTGGCCGCGATTGCGCTCGTTATGATGCTAGTCGCCGGTTGCTCGGGCTCAGGCAATAATACGGGCGCGAACACAGACACAACTGCAAAAGACGCAGCGAAAACAGCAATGGTCGATACAATCCAACCGGGCGTATTATCGATTGGCAGCGACATTGCGTTTCCACCGTTCGAAAACATGGAGGCCGACAAGCCCGTCGGTTTCGACGTAGATCTTTTAGGCGCAATTGCTAAGAAGCTCGGGGTAGAGGCTAAGTTCACAAACAACAAATTTGACGGCCTTATCCCGGCGCTTAACTCGAAGAAATTCGACGCGGTTGTCAGCGCTATGACAATTACCGCGGACAGGAAGAAAGAGGTTCTCTTCTCGGATCCGTACATTGATTCTAACCAGTCGATCGCTACAAAAAAAGACGCCGGTATTAAAGATATCGCAGGTTTGAAAGGTAAGACCGTCGGCGTTCAGACCGGAACAACCGGTGAAGCATGGTCGAAAGAGAACGTAAAAAACGCTAAAGAGATTAAGTCGTACGACACCGCGCTTGACGCATTTACAGCGTTACAAGCCGGTCAGATTCAAGCGGTTATCAACGACCTGCCGGTTTCAGCTTACATCGTAAAAGACAAAGCTGAGCTTCAGATCGTCAAAGAGATTAAAACAGATGAGTCATACGGTGTTGCAATGCGCAAAGACGACACCAAACTTGGCGAAGCTATAAACAAAGCGCTCAAAGCGCTCAAAGACGACGGCACATATGACACCATCTACAATAAGTGGTTCGGAACTAAGAAATAGTACTTAGGGCAAGGGAGAAAACGGGGGCCCACACGTCTAAAGTGTGGGCCCCTTAGTATGAAAAGGAGTACAAACGCTTGTCATTCCTACACGACACCGCACAATGGCTCGATAGTATCAGGATAATCCACTTATTCGCATCGCCAACGATTATCGGTGACGTATTGCCAATCCTATTAAAGGGAGCCTGGCTCACCATATCGTATTCATTGCTTGGCCAGCTTTTCGGGATTCCCCTCGGAATAGTTGCGGCTGTTATGAAAATCTCCCGTTTTAGAACATTGCGGGCGTTATCAACGGTGTACACTGACTTCTTTCGCGGCACACCGCTCCTGGTACAGATACTTATCGCAATGTACGCGTTGCCGATCGCGATTCCTAATCTTAGATTGATGATTCCGAATTACGACATGGTCGGCGGAGTCGCAGTCCTTGGTGTAAACAGCGGTGCGTATGTAGCGGAGATCTTCCGCGCGGGCATCGAATCGATTCATAAGGGGCAAATGGAAGCGGCGCGCTCGCTCGGTTTCTCGTATCTCGGCGCGATGCGCTACATTATCCTGCCGCAGACATTCAGAAGAGTTCTGCCGCCGCTCACAAACGAGTTTATCGCGCTGCTCAAAGATTCTTCACTGTTATCGGTCGTTGCGCTGCCCGAGCTGGCACAGCAGGCACGAAACGTGAGTGCGTGGAAGGCTAACCAGTCACCGTTCTTCGGTGCGGCTTTGATATACCTCGCGATGACACTGCCGCTAACGCGTCTTGTCGCATACATGGAGAGGAGGCTCGCGGTCAGTGATTGAGCTTGTTAGCGTACACAAATATTTCGGACATAACGAAGTGCTCAAAGGAATCGACCTGAAGGTCGAGCCGGGGGAGGTCATCGTCGTTCTCGGGCCGTCCGGGTCGGGGAAATCGACAATGCTTCGCTGCATCAACAAACTCGAAGAGGTCACGAGCGGCCATATTTATATCGACGGTGATGATATTACGGATCCTAAGAACGATATCAACAAGCTGCGCCAGAAAGTGGGCATGGTGTTTCAATCGTTCAACCTCTTCCCACACCTTACGGCGCTTGAGAACATAACGATAGCTCCGATCCAGGTTCAGAATAAGGGGAAGAAGGCTTGCGAGGAGAAAGGGCGCGAGCTGCTGGATCGCGTCGGCCTTGCAGAAAAGGCCGATCATTTCCCGTCAAAGCTATCCGGCGGTCAACAGCAACGTGTGGCAATCGCACGGGCGCTGGCAATGGAACCGGAAGTTATGCTTTTTGACGAGGTTACCAGCGCACTTGACCCTGAACTTGTTAAAGAAGTACTCGATGTTATGAAAGACCTTGCGGTCGGCGGCATGACCATGGTGTGTGTGACGCACGAGATGGGGTTTGCTCGCGAAGTGGGAACGCGGGTTATCTTTATGGACGGCGGCGTGATCGTAGAAGAAAATTCACCGGCCGAACTCTTTGGCAACCCACAGCATAAACGCACCCAAGCATTCCTCGGGAAGGTATTGTCGCACTAGGGGGAAAGGGGAAGAACATATGCCCTCTCACCGCTTACAGCACAAGAACAAGAAACGTTTGTCTACGAGTTCTACAATCGGGATAGTTTTAATAGCCGTTATTCTGGTTATCACCGCTGTAGCATATTACTATCTCAAGCCTCAAGCGGCAAAAGAACGTGCGGATAAACCCGTACCGGTGGCGATATCCGCTACCCAGAAAGATAACAGCAGCTTTAATAGGCATATCCAGTTAGGTCTTTGGCATTCGCTCGTATACCGATATGACGAGGCAATACACGAGTTTGAGCAAGCGCTTGCCATTAACCCCCACGATGAGAGCACTCTGGTATACGCAGGAGTCACTGCCGTCAATAAAAACGATACCGATACGGCCATGCGTTACCTGAATCAAGCAATCGGTGAGAATAAGAGTAAGGCAACGGCTTCAAAGGATACGTGGTTGAAGGAAGCATATTACTATCGGGGCTTAATGCAGCGGAAAAGCAAGCAACCTGGCATGGCGCTTTCCGATTTCAATAGCGCTCTCGCGATTCAAAAAAACAACGTCGATGCATATGTTGAAATCGGCTATGTACACCTTGATACGGCGGACTATGATAATGCAATACAAGCATTTGCAACTGCGGTAAGTCTCGATCCTAAATGCGCGGATGCGTTCAACGGCCTCGGCGCCGCCTATGACAAAAAGGGGAACAAGACGCTCGCGCAGCAAAATTACAGGACGGCAATCGAGCTTAAAACGACAATAGGCAAGACCAGCACCGAGAGCGCCAATTAAAAGGGTAAGCCGGGTGGCGCAGGTCTCGCACCAACATAATTGCAACCCGATCACGGTTGCTATACGCACAATAAAAAAGGGCGCCCTTGCCGGACGCTCTTTTTTATGGAATCCGCACGTGCTAACTCAAGCCTTAAGCTACACTAAGCCGCAGGCTTTTTTTCCTGTGGCGCCGGCTCACCGGCCTTGTGCTCTTCCACGCGTACATGCTCTTTCTCAAGCTCGACATCGACCGCGACCTGACGTGTCGTCGGAATATGTCGCACGACGATTTCTTCGACAACGACCGGCTTTTTAGTGACTCTGATGCGCTCCTCGGTTGCCGGCATAGAAATGGTTTCACCAGGCTTAAGCTCGCGCACATCATGTGCTTTCTCGTAATCAGCCAGCGGCTGATTATCGATTTTATGGCGCTCGATTTCGATGCGGTTGCCGTGTACCTCTTCGGTAATCGGTCGCCGCTCCATTTCCTCTTCCATCGTAACCGCTATTTCACCGGTGTTCTCAACCTGCTTCATTACTTCCACATGTTCTTCGATAACCGGTATCGTCATCGGTCTGCCTAAACGCTCCCTGCCCTCAATCGGTCGCTGATACATTTCAGGGCCGAAGAAGCCATCAACTTTTTGCCTGAGATCAGGATCGTCGATTGAACTATATTTTGGGAAGCCCTTGAGTTCGTCGAGCGACTTATCAAGGTGCACGGATCTATCAGCGTCATCGATGTCCATCTTACGCAGCGGCACAATCAAATCCTCGCCGAGCGTGGAGTTAATCGGCTCGCCGCTTACAAGCGCATAGTTGATGGCATTATCGTTATCAGGATCAACGAGCAGGTCTTTTACGTTGCCGATATGGTTACCGTCTTTATCGAAGACATCAAAACCGCGAACATCTTTCGACTGCGGCTCGACTTCGAACTGGTTTTGCATATCGTTAAATAATTTGAATGCCATCACACACCCTCCTTATCGTTAAAGTAACTGATACAATCATTGATGTACCCGTTTATTACGATATATAACGGTGTATTTGAGCAGCGAAAAGCGGAAAAGAGGCGTCCGTGAACATGTTATTGTTCTTTCTTTCCTTTGGAAGAATAGGCCGCAGCGCCCAGATTCTTACCGGGGAGAAGCATGCGCCAGTATACCCTACCGAACGATTTCTTGGCATGCCAATTCAGCCGTGTATCTTCGAGGAGAGAGAGCGGGCCCCACGAGAAGGGATACGAGCCGAATTGCGGTTCGACCTCGTAGCTGTAGTCTATGAGGACGGCGCGCCCGGCGCCGGTAACTATAAATCAGGTGGCATGTCCGTCATAGAGTGGCTCGGGAGAGCGGCCGTGAATCTCACATAATATATTATGAAGAACGGTATCGGTTTGATAGTGGACGCTTGAACCGGCCTTTGAAGCCGGGGTATTCGATGCGTCACCGAGCGTATACACTTGACTATAACCTTTTACCTGTAGGGTGTGCGGATCGGTGGGGACATAGCCCATTCCATCATCTATATCGGAATCCGTCGCTACTTTGGCACCGACATTAGTTGGTATCGCGACGAGCAGATCGTAGTCGATACGTTCGGTACCCGGCATATTTTCGATCCGCCGCTCGCCGGCGTTCACTGTACCCAGGTTCCAATTCGCCGTGATAGCGATGTTTTTCTCGGCTGTGATCTCCCCTAGGACCGCTGATGTTCTTGCTTTGGTAAAAGCTCCCATAGCGGGCGTTACAAACCGGATATCGACTTTATTGCGAATCCCTCGTTTTGTGAAGTACCAATCTGCAAGAAGCGCAAATTCCAATGGCGCGACCGGGCACTTTATCGGAAGTGAAGCTATAGCGACTACGAGTTTGCCGCCGTTAAACTGCTTAAGCGCTGTTTGCAGGGCTAACGACCCGTCATAATCGTAAAACGTGAAGGCGTTTCTTC
This sequence comes from Candidatus Aquicultor sp., assembly GCA_036504445.1. NCBI lineage: Bacteria > Bacillati > Actinomycetota > Candidatus Aquicultoria > Candidatus Aquicultorales > Candidatus Aquicultoraceae > Candidatus Aquicultor > Candidatus Aquicultor sp. Next base: position 37,636 of record DASXVE010000028.1, on the reverse strand, counting down.
CGAGCGCATCGGATAGGCCGGCGTCTTCGCTTGCGTCCGGCATACAACCGGTGCTTATCACCAGGAAATCGTATGAGAATTCGCGCATACCGACGGTTTTGACCAGACGTTTCTCCAGGTCTATGCGAGTAACAATATCCAGCACGAAGGTAATGCCCGGTGCAATGTATTTACTTCGCTGCTTGACGATTTTATGGGGGTTCTCGAGGCCGAACGGCACAAGCAAAAGCCCCGGCTGGTAGATGTGACGGTTATCCTTGTCGATAACCGTGATATTCCACACATCACGGGCAAGGTGTTTCCTTAGTTTATTGGCGATCATAGTGCCGCCGTTACCGCCGCCCAGTATAAGAATGTTCTTTGCCATAAATAATCCTCCGCGCAGTGGTGTATCTATATGATATCGGTATTATTCGCGATTAAAATTAGCATTGTTAAAACAGTATATCGGCATCATTGGTTTGACGCAGCCTCTACCGCGCGCAAGTAAAACAAATATAAAAAGCGATAGCTGAGTAAAGGCTTTAGCATCATTAATTATAAGCAAAACTGAATATAACAAATGCTGTTTTCGCAAAATATTATTAATTTCATACAATATTTAGCGCCGCTGCTTGTTGCCTACACTATAACGGGCGGGCGTTCGTAAGAATAGTATAAAATAGTGTAATATGGTGTTAATAGTGGATTAATTAGGGCTGTCATATAAGATGTAATGGTAATGTGCAGCCATATATACGTTCGCGGGAGGCATGATAGATGGGTTTCGAATTTAACGGCAAACACTACGAAACCGATGACGACGGCTTTCTCGTTCACCGGGAAGATTGGAACCGTGAGGTCGCAGAGTTTATTGCACGGCGAGAAGGCATAGAGATGAGCGAGGCGCATTGGGAAATAATCGGTGTCGCCCGGTCGTATTTTGAAGAGTTTCAAGTACCGCCCATGATAAAAGTTCTCGTAAAGCAAGTTGCTAAGCGATTGGGTGAAGACAAAGGCAATAATATATACATATACAGGTTATTTCCCGGCGGGCCGGCCATCCAGACGTGCAAAATTGCAGGTCTACCAAAGCCGACCGGCTGCATTTAAACAACAGTGTATACGTGATTTAGCTTTATTACGGTATTCGTATATGCAACGGATTACATGGAGGTAGAAGTGGACCAGGAATTAGTCACCAGTAGCAGCGAACTTTCGAAATTCGAAGCAGATGCGTTGGTTGCGGAGACCATCGATAAATACGAGAAGTACGTCAACCCGGGTTTTGCGCGCATGATGCGCTTTTTGGGGACGACGGTTGAGGTTAAAACCGAAGGTGCGTACATGTATGACGTCTACGGGAAGAAGTTCCTCGATTTCCTGAGCGGCCATGGCGTCTATAGCCTAGGATTTTCCCACCCGAAAGTTGTCAAGGCCGTTGAAGAACAGCTTAAGCTCATTCCACAAACGAGCGCACGGACGATGCTGAATAAGCCGATGGCTGATTTATGCGAGCGCCTTGCAAAGATCACACCCGGTGATCTCAGGTATTCCTTCATTTGCAACAGCGGTACCGAAGCGGTTGAAGGCGCGCTAAAACTAGCCCGCATCGCAACCGGAAAGTCTCGAATTATCGCCACAGACAATTCATTTCACGGCAAATCGATGGGCAGCTTAAGCGCGACCGGCAGACGTGCGTACAAAGAACAGTTTACGCCGCTTATACCCGATATCATCCACGTAGCGTTTGGCGATATCGATGCGCTCAGAGCGACGATTGATACCGACACAGCCGCTGTGATTATGGAGCCTGTGCAAGGCGAAGGCGGCGTTATTTGCCCTCCGGATGGTTACTTAAAGCAGGTCCGCAAACTCTGCGACGACAATGGCGTTCTCTTAATCCTCGATGAGGTTCAGACCGCTTTTGGTAGAACCGGTACTATGTTTGCATGCGAACACGAAGGTATCGCCCCCGATATTATGACACTGGCAAAGGCGCTTGGCGGCGGTGTTATGCCGATCGGCGCGTTCATCGCTTCACCGAAAGCATTCGCCCCGTTCGAAGAGTATCCGTTATTGCATACATCGACGTTTGGGGGCAACCCGCTTGCATGCGCGGCCGCAAATGCGGCGATCGATGCAATAATCGAGGAAGACTTGCCGAAACAAGCAGCCGAGAAGGGCGCGTATCTATTATCAAAGCTTCAAGAGATAAAAGCCGAGTATCCCGGCGTTATTACCGATGTCCGCGGCAAAGGCTTGCTGGTTGGTGTTGAGTTTATCGATGAAGGACTCGTCGGCAGCACGATCTTCGAATTTGAAGAAGAGGGCATCCTCGTCCTCTATATGCTCAACAATCCGCAGGTTATCAGGCTTGAACCACCGTTGATTATCACCTACGAGCAAATTGATTTCATGCTCGGCGCCCTGCGCCGGGCTATCGAGAAGCATAAAACGTTAGCATCATCTTAAACGATAAAACAATGTAAACATTAACCGACCGGAAGGAGTTGGCATGCCTTTAGTAGAAGAATCGATTGATATAAAAATGAGCGCGGATCAACTATATCCGATTATTTCAGATTTCGAGAGCTATCCGGAGATCATGGAAGGCGTAAAGAAGGTTACCGTGCTTGAGCGAGGGGATGGGTACACGGTCTCCGAGTGGATAAGCGAAGTCGATAAGCGCGTTATCAGGTGGGTTGAAAGAGACACCTATATACCGGAGGAAAACCGGATCGATTTTAAGCTGGTCGAGGGCGATCTGAAAATGTTCGACGGGTTTTGGAAGCTTGATGAGAACGGCGTGAATACAAACGTCACGTTCAACATTGAGTTTGAGTTCGGGATACCGATGCTGGCAGCGCTTCTTCACCCGTTACTGGCGAAAAAACTTCGCGTCAACATGAGAGACATGCTTGCGGATTTGAAGAAACGCGCAGAAGCATAGGTGGCGCATGGAGATAGCCCTCAATGTACCGAATCTTTTAACCTTGTTCAGGCTGCTGCTCGTGCCGGTGTTTGTTGTTGCAGCATTATCGGGGAGTGCGACATATAGCATAGTAGCAGCGCTTGCTTTCGGTGTCGCAGCCGCTACCGATTGGCTCGACGGTTATGCCGCGCGCCGTTTGGGGCAGGTTACGGAGTTCGGGAAAGTCGCCGATCCGGTCGTCGATCGCATTCTGATTGCGGCCGCGCTGATCGTGCTTTATGTAAAGATAAGCGCGCTTGTTCCGTTATGGGCGATTGCGCTTGTGCTTGGCAGAGACGCGCTCATGGTTATCGGATGGCTTTTCATGTATGGTTCCGGAAAACAAGGCGAAGTTATAATGGTGGGAAAGACTGCGACCGCTGTTTTAATGATCTCAGCATTCCTGCTGTTATTCGATGCAGGCGGTGCGTTCAAAGCGATAGAGCCGATGGGTATAGTACTATTTTATTCGGGCGTCCTGCTGTCATTGATATCGGGATTAATATACGTACGCAAGAGCCTATCGCTGTTGTCGGATAAGGGGTAGCTTAGCAGTTCGTTCGTAACAGGCGGGTACTCACTTATTATAGTTACTTTGTGAATATGAGATTAGCGAACCGTTCAGAGGGGAACAAGCTAATGGCTATGAGAATTGGCACGGCCATAACGTGGTTAGGGCATGCATGCTTTATTATACAAAGCAGTGCGGGGCTTAGAATCTTAACCGATCCATACAACCCGAAAACCGGATACACTTTTCCCGACGTCACAGCAGATATCGTTACCATCAGCCACCATCACACGGACCACGATGAAGTAGGGGCGGTCAAAGGGACACCCCGCATTATCGAGACTCCGATAGTAGTGACTATCGAAGATATAACCTTCGACGGCATTCCTTCATATCACGATGAAGCGCTCGGTTCAAAGCGCGGCGCAAATATAATGTTCATCTTTAGCATCGACGGTCGAAGAATCGCCCACATGGGTGACTTCGGCGAGGAGTCGTTGACTAAAGAGCAGTTCGATGCCCTGAACGGCGTCGATGTTCTCATGATTCCGGTTGGCGGCAATTACACGATCGATGGCACGCAGGCGGCCGAAATAGCACAGCAAGTTAAGCCAAAAGTTGTTATCCCAATGCATTACAAAACTCGTAACAGCACTTTGCAGATTGTCGGCCCTGAAGCGTTTCTAGCAAACATGAGCGATGTAGCAAAAAAGGGCAGCAGCGTTGAGATAACCGCTTCGACTCTACCCAAGCGCACAGAAGTTTGGCTTATGGAATATATACAGTAAATTTCTTCGTTCCTCTTTCAATCAGGCTTATTTTTAACCAGGAGGTATGTATGAAGGCAGTAGTAATGGCGGGCGGCGAAGGAACAAGGCTGCGTCCCTTAACAAGTAATCAGCCGAAGCCAATGGTGCCGATTCTGAACAAGCCGTGCATGGGCTATATCCTTGATCTTCTCAGGGAACACGAGATAGTGGATATAGTGGCCACCTTGCAGTTTCTCCCACAGATCATCAAGAACTATTTCGGCATGGGTGACGACTACGGCGTTAACATGCACTACTCTATCGAGGACCAGCCGCTCGGCACGGCGGGGAGCGTTAAAGAGGCCGAAGATTTTCTGGACGAGACGTTCATCGTAATCAGCGGTGACGCTATGACCGATTTCGACCTGACCAGCCTGGTAGAATATCACAGGCGAAAAGGCGCGCTGGTCACAATCGCGCTCAAGCGGGTTGAAAACCCGCTTGAATTTGGCGTTGTCATCACCGAAGAATCGGGCCAAATCGAGCGTTTTCTTGAGAAGCCATCCTGGGGCCAGGTGTTCAGCGACACCGTAAACACGGGCATTTACGTGCTCGAACCGGAGATATTCAAATATATTCCTAAAGGCGAGAAGTTCGATTTCAGCAAAGATCTCTTTCCGATATTGCTTGCCAACGGCGCGCCGATGTACGGGTGCATCCTCGACGGCTACTGGTGCGATATCGGCAATTTTGAGCAATATATGCAGGCGCATCGCGATATCATGGATTTAAAATCGAAGATTCAACCGCCGGGTATCCGCATGCGCGACAACGTATGGATCGGCGACGGAGCCGATGTCGACCTCTCGGTCGATATTTCGGGGCCGGTCGTTATCGGTCAAAACGCCAAGATTGAGCCGGGTGCCGAAATTGAGGAATACTCGGTTATCGGCAATAACGTCGTTATGAAATCAAGCGCGCACGTACACCGCAGCGTTATTTGGGACAACGCTTTTATCGGGCCGCAAACCCACATCCACGGGGCGCTTATCGGCAAAAACTGCGATATCAAGAACGGCGTTCGCATTGAAGAGAACGTTGTCATCGGCGATGATTCCGTTATCGGCGACGGCGCGGTTATCAACCATGACGTTAAGATTTACCCGTTCAAACGCGTTGATGAAGCGGCCGTTATCAATTCCAATCTGATTTGGGAATCGCGAGGCATGCGAAGCCTCTTTGGCGCGAAAGGCGTCAGTGGTCTCATAAATATCGACATCACCGTCGATCTTGCGATGAAACTTGCGATGGCATACGGCACGACCCTTAAGAAAGGCGCTCGCGTTGTCGTAAGCCAGGATGCGAGCCGGCCGGCGCGCATGATAAAACGAGCGATGGTCGCCGGTTTAAACTCCACCGGCGTAGACTGTAATGACCTTCGAATTGCCTCGTCCTCGATGAACAGGTTCCTGATTCAGATCGGCCAGGAGATGGGCGGCGTACATATCCGCACATCCCCGTTCGATCAGCAATCGATGGAGATACATTTCTACGATTCAAACGGTATCAATATTAAAGAAGGCGTCCAGCGCGATATCGAGAAGAACTATTTCCGCCAGGATTTCAGACGCGTGTTCTATAACGATATCGGCGAGACCGAATTCCCGCAGCGCTCGATTGAAGCGTACCGGGACGCGCTTTTGAACGCGGTCGATCTTGGAAAGATCCAGGAGCGCAGGTTTAAGGTCGTTGTCGACTATGCGTTCGGCAGCACGGCTCTGATCATGCCGCATCTTCTGGAAAAGCTTAATTGTGATGTTATCGGGCTTAACGCATACACCAACGAGAGCAGGACGACGATATCGCCCGAGCAGGTAGGCGCCGCAGTGCAGCAGCTTTCAAAAGTCGTCGAGACGTTTAAGGCCGATTTTGGCGTCATGATCGACAGCGGCGGCGAGAAAGTTACGATCGTTGATGATCGTGGCAAGTTGCTGACGCCGGATGAGGCATTACACTTATTCACAGCGTTCGCCGCACAATACGAGGGTATCGGAAAAATTGCCGTGCCGCTTACCGTATCATCGGTTGTCGAACAAATGGCCGGCATGTTTAACCGCGATGTCATACGCACGAAAGTCAGCACAAGATCGCTCATGGAGGCCGCGCTCGAAGGTGGTACGGTCTTCGTCGGCGCTCAAGGCGGGGGTTATATTTTCCCGAAATTCATACCGGCATATGACGGCGTCATGACGCTGTTTAAGCTTATGGAGTATCTGGCAATGTCGAGCAGGCCGCTATCGGAGCACGTGGCCAGCCTGCCGGCGTATTTCCTGTCGCATAAGAACACGTTCTGTCCGTGGGATAAAAAGGGTCTGGTTATGCGACGTGTTATGGAAGAATCAAAAGATAATGATATCGAGCTTATCGACGGCGTAAAGATCAAGAATACCAGCAGCTGGGCGCTTGTATTGCCGGACCCGGACGAACCGGTTGTTCGCATATACGCCGAAGGCAGTTCTGAGAAAGAAGCTGAATATGAGGTCGACCGGTTTGTCGATTTCGTTAAGCAAGTAGTTGAAACTGAAGAGTAGTAGACCAACATAAAACGGTGATACTGATTAGAGGCTTTGGCAAGATGTCTATCAGCTTTAGCCTCTGTTCGTGCCCTGAACAAAGAATAAGAGGTGAACATGGCGGAATCGGTTATTAAGTTTGGAACGGATGGTTGGCGTGCGGTTATGAACGATACGTTTATAATCTCGAATGTTCAAGTGGTTGCACAGGCAATCGCCGATTATGTAAAGGGTGAAGGCCTGGCAGATAAGGGTGTTGTTATTGGTTACGATATGCGGTTTTTTGCGGAGCGTTTTGCAAACGAGTGCGCATCCGTGCTGGCAGGCAACGGCATACCGGTATATATGCCTCGCAGGTCAATGCCGACACCGGTCACTGCTTACGCGATAAAGATTTATGACGCGGCCGGCGCTATTATGCTGACCGCGAGTCATAACCCGCCGGAATACAACGGGATAAAATTCATTCCCGAATACGCGGGCCCGGCAAGCCCGGAAATCACGGGAAAGATCGAGCGGCATATCGTGGAGAACCAGCAGGCTAACCGCCTTATGACCTCGCCGGTCGAGGGAAACGAGCTTATTCGTGAAATTGAGCCGTTCCCGGAATATACCAAGCAGATCGAGCGGCTGATCGATTTTGAAACGCTTCGCAACACAAAGCTGAACGTTGCGCTCGATCCGATGTACGGCGCCGCACAGGGCTTGATGGACACGCTCTTGGCGGAAGCGGGCTGTGCCGTCGCAACCATCCATAACTACCGGGACGTCCTCTTTGGCGGCTCGTATCCCGATCCTAGCGAGGCGCATCTGTCCGAACTAAAGGATATCGTCATTAGAGACAAAGCCGATATCGGCCTCGCGCTCGATGGGGATGCCGACAGGTTCGGCGCGGTCGATTATGACGGCACGTATATCAAGGCCAACCAGGTATTAAGCCTTGTGGCGGTGCATCTGCTGAAAAACAGAGAGTATAAAGGTGTCTTAGTTCGCACGGTAGCGACGACGCACCTCCTCGATGAAATCGCAAAAGCTTACAATACGGAGGCCGTCGAAGTACCTGTCGGCTTTAAATACATCGCTCAGGTTATGATGGAGCGCCCGGTTGTCGTTGGCGGTGAAGAGAGCGGCGGTTTGAGCATCCAGGGTCATATCCCCGAGAAAGACGGCCTGCTTGCCGACCTGCTCCTTGCGGAGATGGTCGCGTATGAGAAGAAGCCGCTCACCGAAATACTCGGCGATATTTATGCGGCATACGGCGATTTCTATACGAAACGCCTCGATATACATTTAACGCAAGCAAGAAAAGATGAGCTGCTCAACGGGCTTAAGAACGATCCGCCGCAAGCTATCGCAGGTGAGGCTGTTATCGAAACCCGGACGGTAGACGGTATAAAGTTCATATTAGCGAGCGGGGATTGGATGCTGTGCCGCCCGTCCGGTACCGAACCGCTTATCCGGGTCTACATTGAATCGCGGGATAAAGGACGATTTAAAGCACTCGAAGAGTATGCGACCCAGCTTCTTTCCTAAGCTGGTTAGGGCGAACTCAAGGAAGCTGCAAAATGTTTTCAAGTTATAAAAAACAGCGTTAACCGTTAGCAGCACGCGTAGGCATAAAGCATTGATAAGCGCTTGTGGGATAGTACAAACCGAATGCGAAGCTATCAAGTTTAAGGTAAAACTTTAAGCTGTATTTCGCAGCCGGAAACTATTGAAGAGGCCTTTTGGCCTCTTCAATTTTACACCGCTTGTGTAATAATCCCAGCAGGTTACAGCATATTCTAACTGTCGTTACTATCGTATATACTGAGATTCTGGAAATCCTTCCTTTGGGGGAGTTACGTGAAGCGGAATTGGCATCTTTCTCTTGTGCTTGTATGTTTTGTGCTTGGCTTTTTGTTGGCTACGTCGTATCAGACCCAACAGCGAAACCAGGCAGCACTTGCAACGCCTCGAAAAACCGACCTTATCAACACGGTGCATAAGTTGGAAAAAGAACGGGATAAGCTGAAATTTCAAATCGAGGAAGAACGAGGCCAGATCGCAATCTATGAAAAGACGGCTGCCGAGAACGAGGGCAGTCTTTCCGACTATACACGAGCACTGGAAAACGTTCGCAGTGCCGCAGGTTTGTTGCAGGTCAAGGGAAACGGGCTTGTTGTGACGCTCGGGGATAACCAGAATTATCCCAAGGAAGATGATCCGAATAATTATGTCATTCACGATTACGATATTCGTCTTGTTGTAAACAGCCTCTTTGCGGGCGGGGCTAAAGCGGTTTCGGTAAACGGGCAGCGGTTGATATCGACGTCATCCGTTCGCTGTGCCGGCGGAACTATCCTGATTAACTCGACCAGGGAAGTAACACCGTATACTATAAAAGCGGTCGGCGATCCAGGAAAACTTAGACAGGCGCTCGACCAGGATGATACCACTAAACGATTACTAAACGAAGTAAAGACTTTTTACGGTCTACAAGCGGATGTCGTTCAAACAAACGATATCTCGATCCCCGGTTATAGCGGTGGTTTGCTTATAGAGCGTGCAAAGGTTATCGAAGGAGGAAACTAATTGCTGCCCTTGGTTGGTCTTGCCGTCGGTATTATAGCCGGCTTAGTGTTTAATATTCCCATTCCGGCTGCGTGGTCGAAATATCTCGGCATAGCGGTCTTGGCTGCGCTTGACACCGCCATCGGCGGCCTGCGAGCGAGCCTGGAGATGAAGTTCAATGAAAAGCTCTTTTTTACCGGCTTTTTCAGCAATACATTAATGGCTGTATTTATCGTCTTTATGGGCGACAGGCTGGGCATCGATCTTTTGTATCTAGCAGCGGTCGTCGCTTTTGGAGTCCGGTTGTTCCAAAACCTCGCGCTGGTGCGCCGTCACTATTTCCAGAAACGGCATTGGGAGTAAGCGTTGAAGCGAGTCGTAGAACTTTTCATATCACTTAATAGTCAAACAAGGCGCACCCAAATAGCAATCGCGTTGGTATGCGTGGTCATCGGCCTACTCATCGTGACTCAGCTCAGGGCGCAACAATCGGCCGGGCAGGTGCTTCAATCCGCAACCGAGGCCGACCTAGGCCAACTGGTCAGCAGCTTAAACAACGAAATCAACACGTTGCGCGCGGAAACAGCGGGCTTAAAGCTGCAACTCTATAAAATAGAGAGGATTAACCACGATAGCAAGGCGGTCATGGAGGAGTCCATAAAGAACCTGAACAACCTCAAGGTGATCGCGGGCCTGACCCAGGTAAGGGGCAGCGGTATCCGGGCGCAGATTTCGGATGACGAGAACGCCCTGACATCAACCGATATCGTTGACATCATCACCGAGCTGAGAAGCGGAGGAGCGGAAGCAATTTCAATTAACGGGGTACGAATCATCGGTAGCACTGGCATCAAGCAAAACAATCATGGTATCTTTATTGATGGAACAATGATTACCCCGCCATATGAAGTGCTTGCTATAGGAGAATCCGAGGTGTTAACCGAAGCGTTGACCATAGCCGGTGGCATCCGCGATAAATTGTCATCTCTATCAGGCGTATCCTTTTTTATTCATAAAGAAAATAGTATTAGAATTAACGCAGCAAGAGGTAAGAGCATTTAATTGTGTGGTATCGTGAAAACAGTAGCAGTAATCGTTTAACACAGGTAGGGCGACATGGCAGAGTACGCAGTAGCAGCTAAGAAAGATAAAAAAGGAATTTTTCATAACACCGTAATCAAAAGCATCGCAATAATTATAGGTGTAATAGTAATTGCCGTAGCCGGGTTTGCGATTATCGATACTATACTATACGCGAACAAGGTCCATGCGGGTGTTACGGTAGGCGGTATGGCAGCGGGTGGCAAGGATGAAGCGACGCTGCGTCACGACCTAGATGTGCTGAACTTAAAAATCGCGAACCAAAAAGCTACGATACGCTACGGCGGCAAAACGTGGACCGCTAACGCAAAAGACCTCGATGTGCGAATCGATATCGACAAAACCGTCGATAAAGCGTTTAGCGTAGGACGAAACAGGACATTAACCAAAAACGCGCAGAAGCGCGCAACCCTCTGGTTTACCCCTACGAATATCGAACCTATCTATGCGTACAATAAAGAGCAATTCGATCGTTTCGAAGATATCATAGCAAAATCGGTGGATGTAGCGGCGCAAGACGCGGCAATTAAGATTTCTGAAAACGGTGCCGTTGTTACCGGCAGCAAAGATGGCAAGCATGTTAACAAGCCTGTGCTGACTGCAGAACTCCTGCATGCGTTTTCAACCAATCAAAAGAATTCCATAGAAGTGCCGGTAAAAACAACCAAGCCGGATATCGCAGGGAACGATTTGTCCGAGGCAAAAAAGATCGTCGATCAGATGATTAAAGTGCCGCTAAGCTTAAAGTACCAGGATAAGCAGTGGCAGATACCAACGGATATGATTACTAACTGGATTGCATTCGACAAAGTACGCCAGGGAGATCACTGGACTGTTGATGTCAGTCTCAATAAGGATGATGTCGTTAGTTATATTAAAGAGCTTACGGAAGGGCTTACGACCGAGCCCAAGGATGCCATGTTTAATATAGCGGGGAAAACCGTGGTCATAGCCCCAAGCAGTCAGGGCACGCAAATCGATGTCGATAAAGCCTTCGATGCTATTACTGAAATAAGTAAAACAACCGATGACCCAAAAGAAGTAATGCTGTCGACGCAAACCGCCGAGCCGAAGTTAACCACGCAAGACGCGCAGAACATGGGCATAAAGGAGCAGGTGTCGAGCTTCACAACGTTCTTTAACGCAGGGCAAGCTTCTCGTGTGCACAATATTCAAACTCTTGGGCGTGCGCTTGACGGCACGATTTTGGCACCGGGCGAGACGTTCTCCTTTAACGGAAAGATAGGGCCCCGTACGGCGGAAAAAGGCTACCAGGAAGCGCCCGCAATCGTAAACGGCGAGCTTGTGCCAACTCTTGGCGGTGGCGTGTGCCAGGTTGCTACAACCTTGTTCAATACGATCTTCTTCGGCGGCTACGAAGTAGTCGAGCGCCATAACCATAGTTTCTTTATTAGCCACTATCCCACAGGTCGCGATGCGACCGTGTCGTTTGGCGGCCCTGATCTTAAATTTAAGAACAATTTTGAGCAATATACCCTTATTAAGACTTCAACCACGACGGGCTCAATAACTATAAGTTTCTACAGCACGAATCAAAACATAAAGGTTGATTACACTACGTCCGGCCCGAGCAATTTTAAACCGGCGCCGGAAAAACGCCAGGACGATCCAAGCTTGGCTAAGGGCACCCGGAAAGTATTCGATAAAGGCATAAGCGGGCGAGACGTGACCGTCAACAGAACCGTTACCAAAGACGGCGCTGAATTCTTAAAGGATAAGTTCTTTAGCAGGTACGATCCAAAGCCTACAGTTGTTAAAGTGGGCACGGAGGTCGTTGCTGCGCCTGTTACACCACCGGCAACTCCACCGACTACAAATCCAACGCCGGTAATTCCACCGGCTGCTCCAGGGAGTACTCCGCAATAAGAATTTTCGTATGCGCATCGGTCGCATCTTATATCGCAACTATGGTAAGAGCAGCTCGTTCTAAAAACCATTTTATACCATCACGGTTAGCGTCAACCATGACACTCAACAGTAGAACTTCCATTCCCAATAGCAAATTCACAATAAAACTAGCCTGTTAGTTCTGTTTTGGCTATTATAAAGAAAAGGTTTCAGCCTTTGGCCGTAAATCATATAGCCAGGGCTAACCATGTATATAGTCGAGTGAGGAGCAGAAGCAATGTGGAATAAAGCATGTGAGGCAATGCCGCGCGAACAGTTGCGTGAGCTACAGCTTGAACGCCTTCGCGATACTGTACGGCGTGTGTACAACAACGTACCGATGTACAAGAAGCGCTTTGATGAAGCCGGCGTTGGCCCGGATTCAATAAAATCGCTCGATGATCTCGAGAAACTGCCGTTTACGGTTAAGACGGACTTACGGGACAACTACCCGTTTGGTTTGTTCGCAACGCCCATGAAAGACATTGTCCGCCTGCATGCATCATCGGGCACGACCGGGAAATCAATCGTTGTTGGCTATACGGCCAAAGACATTGAGACCTGGGCGGAACTTATGGCGCGCACGCTCGCATCGGCAGGTGCAACTGCCGACGATGTAGTTCAGGTCGGTTATGGATACGGTTTATTTACCGGCGGTCTTGGCGCGCACTACGGTGCTGAGCGGCTCGGCGCCGCCGTCGTGCCGATTTCGGGAGGTAATACGAAACGGCAGATCACTATTATGGAGGACTTCGGGACTACCGTGCTCGCATGCACGCCGTCATACGCACTCTATTTAGCCGAAGCTGCAGAGGAGATGGGTGTTAAGGATCGTCTCAAGCTTAAAGCGGGCGTCTTCGGAGCGGAACCCTGGTCGGATAATATGCGCAAAGACATCGAGAAAAAGTTCAATATTCTTGCCATTGATATTTACGGCTTAAGCGAAATCATCGGCCCCGGCGTTGCCTTCGAGTGCCCGGAAAAAGGTGGCTTGCACGTGAACGAAGATCACTTCATCGTCGAGACTATCGACCCGGACACCGGCAAACAGCTGCCGCCCGGTGAAAAAGGCGAACTCGTATTTACAGCGGTTACCAAAGAGGCATTTCCGGTCATCCGCTATAGAACGCGAGATATCTCATCAGTTACGTTTGAACCGTGCTCGTGCGGCAGAACGCTTGCGCGTATGGATAGAGTGACCGGGCGTACGGATGACATGATCATCATCCGAGGCGTTAACGTATTCCCGTCGCAAATTGAGAGCGTACTCATGGAGATTGAGGGTACCGAACCGCATTACATGATTATTGTCGATAGAGTCGGCACTATGGATACCATGCAGATCCAGGTAGAGGTTAACGAGCGGTTCTTCTCGGATGAGGTTAAAGGTCTCGAAGCCTTCGGGCGCAAGGTAAAGCGTGAGATCGAGAGCATTCTGAATATCTCGGTCGATGTTAAGCTGGTCGAGCCGAAAACAATTCAGAGAAGTGAAGGTAAAGCAAAACGAGTTATCGATAACAGGAAGTTGTAAATCGTAGGTGAAAAACCGTTGAATAGTGTCCGATATGGAGGTATACACGATGAAAGTGATCCAACTCTCGATATTTCTTGAAAACAAAAAGGGCCGTCTCGCTGAAGTTACCAAGGTTCTTGGGGATAACGACGTAAATATAAGGGCTCTATTTATAGCCGATACGTCGGATTTCGGCATTCTGCGTATCATCGTCGACAGGCCGGGCGAAGCCTACGATATTCTCAAGAATAACGAGTTTACGGTAAGCAAAAATGAGGTTGTCGCGGTCAAAGTTCCGGACGAACCGGGCGGTTTATCAAAAGTGCTGCATACGCTGGACGCAAACGATCTCAATATCGAATATCTCTACTGCTTCGTCGATAAAGATTTGAGGGCGGCGATCGATATCATGCGCTTTGACGATATTGAGCGCGCGGTAGAGGTCCTGCAGAGGGAAGGAATAAAGCTTCTCAGCTCAGCCGAATTAAGCAACATGTAATCGAGCGATTACGCATCGTATATAAACATATCATCCAAGCCGGTGATCAAGAATATTTTCCTGATTGTCCGGCTTGCGTTGATTATATGGATGCTCTTTACTTGCGTCGACATCCTGGTAAGGAACTGCAGAAATGCACTGTCGACATATTGTACCCAGGCGCAGTCTATGGTGAGAATCTCAACTTGCGGTGTCATGTGTTTCCAGAGATTGTCTTGCAGTAAAGGCACCGTGTATGCGTCTAAATCACCCTGGATGCTTACAAGCAGCTCCGCGCCGAGCCGTATCACTTGGCAGCTAAAATCTTCATACGTTTTCATTACTATCTCCGAATTATTGGAATAAAAAGGGTGCAGAACATTTTGAGCGTTGATTGTGGATGCAGTATTTTTATATCCAATAATGCGGTTAGTAAACATTTCCTCAAGAAAGATGTTTATCTGTGATACGGGCGCACAACCTCTCCGGATGGCTATGGGTCATAGTATAATAGCTAGCGCAACTCACACCGCGATCTAGTGCATAATGTCCGCTTATTTTGGATAAGAATCCTTTTGCAGACAGGAGAAATGCGGCAGGGTTGGTTTTAATGGATAAACGGTTTCAGATCGCCGACGGCGATGAGATAAAAGCGGGCCAAATTACCGATATATACTTTCTACGGGATATAGAAGTGCTCGAAGCAAAGGGTGTTTGCAAGCACGTTTTGGGTGAAATGCGGGCTGCGGTTTTTCCCGATGGATGGTCGTGGGCCGTCTGCGCCGGCATAGAAGAGATAGCGCGGTTGTTTGAAGGGATACCGATCGATGTTGATGCGCTAGATGAAGGGATGCTATTCAAACCTGAAGATATCGTTCTTATTGTCGGCGGCATTTATACGGATTTCGCCATTTATGAGACGTCGATGCTCGGTCTCGTCTGCCAGGCGTCCGGAATCGCCACGCGTTCTGCCAAGTGCAAACTTGCTGCGGGAGAGCGACAGCTGGTGAGTTTCGGGGCCCGGCGTATGCACCCGGCAATCAGCCCGATGATCGAACGTAATGCTTTTATCGGCGGCTGTGACGGAGTTGCTGTTGCCAAGAGCGCGGAGTTAATCGGCGAACAAGCCGTCGGTACAATGCCGCACGCCTTAATCCTGGTATTTGAAGACGCCGCGACAGCATTTCGTGCGTTCGATGAAGTAATCGATCCTTCGGTGCGCAGAGTGGCGTTAATCGATACATTCGAAGATGAGAAATTCGGCGCGCTAACAGCCGCGTACACATTAGGCGATAGGCTCTACGCCGTCCGGCTTGATACACCTGCTTCCCGCAGAGGCAATTTCGTTAAGATTCTGCGGGAGGTCCGGTGGGAACTCGATCTACGCGGTTTTAACCACGTAAAGCTTTTTTGCACGGGCGGGCTCGACGAGCAGAAGATTCTGGAGCTCAATGAGTATGCCGACGCTTACGGCGTGGGCACCTATATCAGCTCAGCCCCGGTGGTCGACCTCTCATACGACCTGGTAGAAATAGCAGGCAAACCGCTCGCCAAGCGCGGCAAGATGTCGGGCGCCAAGCAAGTGTGGAGATGTGCGGCATGCTTTGCCTCGCGGCTCACGCCAAGAGACAAGAAACCGCAAAACCCGTGTGCGTGCGGGGGCGACTGGGTACCGCTGCTGAAACCCCTTATAAGAAACGGCGAGATTGTACGCGATATGCCAAGCCCCCACCAGATACGCTCATTTGTATTATCGCAACTAGAGAAACTGCAAAACGCCTTGTAGATTATCTTTTCTTTTCACTTGATTAATCGTAATATGCTAGAAGATATGGCTTATTATAGTTTTGTTAAGAAGCAAACAATATCTATCTTCATAGTAATTGCCTTATGCTTGCTGCCGACTCTACCGGCATACGCGCAAACGGTGCAATCGGCTAAAACTGACGTAGCCGGGGCTGAAACATCCGAAACCCCGGTGCCTCCTCAACTCGATGAACCGTCGGGGATTCTTATCGATGCCTCGACCGGCGAGGTCTTGTGGGAAAAGAACGCCGACCAACACCGTGCCATCGCAAGCACAACGAAGATTATGACCGCAATACTCGCGATCGAAAGCGACCGCCTTGAAGATACGGTTACGGTAAATAGCGATGTTATTCCCGCGACCAGGTGGGGTATTAAACTCGTACCCAGTGAAGAGATAAAACTAAGAACCCTGCTCTATGCGCTCATGTTGCCCTCGGCGAACGACTCAGCCATCGCCATAGCGGATAAGATAGGCGGCTCCGTAGATAACTTTGTAAAAATGATGAACGTAAAAGCGATCAATCTCGGGGCCGAGAATACATACTATGTAAATCCTCATGGGCTTCCCGGCGAGGGCCATCCTTACTCAACGGCACGCGATTTAGCGCTTGTCACCCGCTATGCTCTCAAGAATAAGGTCTTTGCAGAGATAGTCATGACAAAAACCATGAAACTAGGCAGGACGATTCCAAAGGTTGAGAATGCTGTTGAGAATACAAACAAACTGCTCTGGCAATATCCAGGGATGATCGGCGTTAAAACAGGGCATACCAACGAGGCCGGTTTTTGCCTCGTGTCGGGCGCACAGCGAGACGATGTATCATTAATCGGCGTGCTCCTTGGTGCAAAAGGGCCCGACATTCAGTTTTGCGATTCAGCACGCCTGCTTGATTATGGATTCAGTTTGTATGAAAAGCAACGCGTCGTATCGCAAAAGAAGGTATATAAAGTCTTTAGGCTCGATTACGGGCAGAAAATCGTTCTTGTACCGGCATCAGATCTAGACGTTCTGATACGCCGCTCTTCAACGATCTCGGTCAAAGTATTAAGTCAACCGAGCCCGAGTCTGCCGGTTAAGAAGGGAACGCGCCTTGGCACGATAGTCGTGTCACAAAACGGGCGTATTCTTGCAAATACAGCCCTGGTTGCAAAAGCCGAGGTAAAAGATGCTACGTTTTCACAAATCCTAGGTTACTATTGGAGTCGTGTCGTCAGCTCGATATTTTAAGCGACTTCGAAAATTCCGCGACCGCCTTGTTCGATCCATGCTTCAATCGACCGCAGCATAGCGACCGCCTCGTCCTCAGATTCATAACCGCCCATGGGTATCCGGGAATCGTAACGCGCCATAACAGCCGCAAGCGTAAAACCGGCAACAGGTGTTTCCTGCCCCGGCGGATATATTCTATCGCGCATTACCTCAAAACCCGCAACCTCACCGATGATGATGGAGGTCTTTTTGTCTTTTGACCTAATAATCACACGTATCGCCTCGCTACCATTTTATTTCGAATTCGAGTTTGCCTCCGCCGTCTTTCGCTTCGAACTCGATTTTCGTCTTTGCTTCTGCCGGCACCACAACTCGTTTGCCTTCTATTATAAGCTCAAATTGCGCGCTCCGCTCAATAGAATCGGCAATTGTTCTTAACGATTGGGCGGTAGAACGCCTCGATGATTCATTATGTTTTACAGAGCCCGTATTAATACGGGCTGCAACTATAACAGCGCCCACGCCGATAAGGATTTCAGCGACGCCTGCTAAACGAAAGGTCTTGTCCGGTGCTTTTAGTATGGTATCGATTGTATCTTCAAAGGTAGGCCCCAGCTTATCGGTGCGATACAACTTCAGATAGTCTTTTGAGAAGACCGTGAAAAGAACTCCTTCCGCTGCAAGCAGTAGCCCTAGAGTTTTGATAACTTTGTGCACGCGATCACCCCAAATGTATGGATTTCTTTGAATGTTCCCGGACTAGCTCGTTATCAAACTGAACTAGAGCCAGTTTAAGGGGTTTACAGGGTCGCCGTCCTGCCTGATTTCGAAATGGAGGTGCGGCCCGGTGGCGAGCCCGGTTGAACCCGAATAGGATATGACCTGACCTTGATTAACATACTGGATCGCATGAACAGTGAGGCTTGAGTTATGTCCGTAAAGAGAAGTAATGCCGTTACCGTGGTTGATAATCACCATGTAGCCGTACCCGCCCAACCAACCCGAGAAGGCGATTGTACCGCTTTGTGCAGCCACAACCCGTGTGCCCGAAACCGCGCCTGGATCTAGCCCGGCATGCATCCTAAACGTCTTGAGGATCGGATGATACCGCATACCGAAAGCCGCTGTAACAGGCGCGTTTACCGGCCAAGCAAAGCGACTGTTGCTTGCGATATCCGAACTTGTGGCGTGCTTTTGCGCTAAAGTCCGGCCAGGCGCAGGCTTCTGCGCCGTTTACGCTTGTTGATCGAGGGTTTTGATCTCGTTCGTAACCATGCGCGATGTGCCGCGAGCACATCCTCGGCGCTGGCGAGCTGTATCTTTTCTTGCTGCGCTTGGGTAAGAATCGCTTGCTGCTTAGTGATCTCGGTCTGGAGCTGCGTTTGCAGCTGAGTAATTGCGAGATCGTTATTTTGGATATCTTGAGTAGCGCTACCTGCCGCTGTTCGTTAGCGGCCCGTAGGCTTTTATTTGCTTCGATTTGCCGGTTTAATTCCTGTAGCTGCCGTTGTTTTGCGTCTATCGGCGACGCCAGCGCTAGCGGGATTATTGTAAGAAGTAAGCATGCGATGAGTATAAAACCGTAACGGAACGGAATGCATTTTCGACCACCATGCTGTATATAGACATATCGGTAATTAATGGAAAGGTCAATGGATAAGTAAGCGAATATTACCACTGTAATAACGCAGCCAAGCACTATAACGAATGCTTATTTCAATATAATTACCGCGGGGAAAGCGCTTGCTTAGCACCGTATGCTTGCTACGCTTTACGCAATATGAGATAGACGAAACAGGGTATAGTCGAGCGTAATAATAAATATTACGCGCGAGGTGCTGTTTATGAACATGCCGGGCGGAGCGCTGCCCCAAGAGCCTCATCTAATTAACATAAAACGGGGTAAACCGCACGGCTTATATATACCGATTACACTTAGCACGGTGCGCGGTGACATCGAATGCAGGTATTACAATGCCGCTGAGGTGAGAGCCGGGGCGATCTGGGTTGGCGGCGTAGGGGGCGATTGGGATTCGCCCGCCCGCGGGCTGTATCCTAATCTGTGTGAGGCATTTTTGCAAGGCAATATCTCATCGCTGAGGGTCAGATATCGCTACGCACACATTCTTGATGAAGCGACATTCGACGTGCTTGCGGGAATATCTTTTATGATAAAAGAAGGCCGGTCAAAGCTGTCTCTTACCGGACATTCCTTTGGTGGAGCGGTTGTAATCCAGGCGGCGGTTCGAACACCGGAGACAAAAGCCGTGGTGACGCTGGCCACACAGTGCCATGGTGCCGATGTTGTCGATGAATTGCCCCCGAATTGCG
This sequence comes from Candidatus Aquicultor sp., assembly GCA_036504445.1. NCBI lineage: Bacteria > Bacillati > Actinomycetota > Candidatus Aquicultoria > Candidatus Aquicultorales > Candidatus Aquicultoraceae > Candidatus Aquicultor > Candidatus Aquicultor sp. The sequence goes on along the minus strand of DASXVE010000028.1, from coordinate 17,947 downwards.
CACTGTTGCTTATTCACGGCACCGAGGACACGGTATTGCCCGATAATTGCTCCCGCGAGACGTACGAACTCGCGCACGAGCCGAAAAAGCTGGTGGTTCTTGAAGGTAACGGACATATCCTTGATGAGTCCGCGCAAGAGGCCGAACATCTCGTTAGAGAGTGGATTACCGAGCATCTTGTATAGATGCTCACATGTCGGTTAATCGCATAGCTTACACTTGTTGAGTAAAGGAGTGAAAGCATATGAAGCGCCTATTTCTGCTATTTATAATGATTCTTGCGGCAGTTACACTTGCAGCGCCCACATGGTCTCCGGCATGGGCCGGGAATTCACAGGAAGGATTTCCGGTATCTATCGGCACCGGGGATCTCGTGCGATTCGGCACGAGTACGGAAGTCGGCAGGGACGAGACAATCCGCTGCAATGTGATCTCGTTCGGCGGCAACACGGATATTAACGGCGGCGACATCCAGCGTGCACACGGTGCGATTGTTGAAGGCGGTACGCGAAGCGGACGACCCGGCTTTGGTCCCGTCGTGCCATTCTACGGGTTATTCAGCATACTTGGATTATTGCTCACACTTGCGTTCGGTGCACTAGTCGTAGCCGCACTGCCGAAAGCAACCGAAGTGCTGGCAAACATGGTTGAACAGTTACCTTGGCAGTCATTGGGACTAGGGGTCCTGGCTACGATTCTTATCCCGTTCATATTCGCGGTGCTGGCAATAAGCATCATCGGAATACCGCTGATACCTATCGTGGCGATCGCTCTGCCGTTTATCTATTTCTATGGCTATGTGGGCGCCGCCCGGTGGGTCGGTCGACGCTTTATCGGAGCTACGCATATTGCGCAAGAGTCTCCGGTTGCCCAAGTCTTAGCCGGTATTCTCATTCTCGGGCTTATCGGGCTTATCCCGCTTTTTGGGTGGCTGGTTGTCTTCATAGCTACTCTATTTGGGCTTGGCGCAGTCCTGATATCAAAATTCGGAAGCGGACGGCCGTGGGCTAGAGGCACGCCGGTAGCTCCCCAGGCGCCTGCAGGTGGCCCGCCGCCCCAATCCGGTGGACCTGCGCAGCCAGGCGGTCCGCCTCAAGGAGCAGCTTAAAAGTAAAAACTATGAACCGGCCTTGTTTGCTTTCTTACGCGAGTTATCGTCTAACAGCTTTTTACGAATGCGCACCGCTTTCGGTGTTACCTCGACAAGCTCGTCATCTTCTATAAACTCCAGCGCCTGCTCGAGCGTTAACTCTTTGTGAGGCGTCAACCGGATCGCATCGTCCGCGCCGGAAGACCGCATGTTGGTAAGCTTCTTTTCCTTTACCGCATTAACCGTAAGATCGACCCCCTTATTGTTTTCACCAATAATCATACCTTCATAGACATCGGTATTCGGGGGAATGAAGAGATGGCCACGATCTTGAAGACCGTTCAGTGCGTATCTAACGGCTTTGCCAGGCGCATGGCAAATCAATACGCCTTGATCCCGAGTCGGTATTTCGCCCTTGAAGTACTCGTATTCAAAAAAGTTGCTATAAAGCGTGCCGGTGCCGCGCGTCATTGTTAAAAAGTCGCTTCTGAAACCGATAAGCGACCGCGAAGGAATGATATACTCCATACGCACGCTTCCGGAATCGGTCTCCTCAAAATTCTTCATATCTGCTTTTCGCTTGCCCATCTCTTCGATAACATAGCCGTGGAATTCCCTATCGACATCAATGACCAGGTACTCGAGCGGCTCGAGAAGTTTCCCGTCGATCTCTTTAAAAATGACCTTAGGTTTTGAAACCTCGAGCTCGTATCCCTCACGACGCATGGTTTCGATAAGGATAGAGAGGTGCAGCTCGCCGCGCCCCGATACCTTGAGCATATCCTCAGTATCGGGCTCCTCGACACGAAGGCCGACATTAACCCTGGCTTCACGGACCAGCCGCTCGCGAATGTGCCGGCTGGTTAAAAACTTACCGCCGTCTTTTCCAACAAACGGGCTGGTGTTAGGCCCGATCATGACCGAAATCGTCGGCTCATCGATATTCACGAAGGGTAGCGCCTCGGGTGATTCAAACGACGCTATCGTTTCGCCGACGTTAAAATCGTCCATGCCCGCGACACAGACAATATCGCCGGCCTTTGCGTGCTGTACCGGCAAACGCTTCATTCCCTTGTAGGTAAAAAGCCCGCTTACCTTACCGGCATGTTTTGTCCCGTCACGGCGCATCAGGTAAATCTGATCGCCCACCGCCATTTCGCCGTGAACTATCCGGCCCAAACCAAGGCTCCCGATATAGTTATCGTAATCGAGCATGGTAATAAGCATTTGAAGCGGTTTATCCGGGTTGGCAACGGGCGGCAGAACCCGGCGGATTATAGTTTCTAAGAGCGGTTTTAAACCGTCGCTCTGCTCGTCGACTTCATACCAGGCGACGCCGTCTTTAGCGGAACAATACACGACCGCAAAATCGAGCTGCTCGTCGGTCGCGTTAAGGTCGCAAAACAAATCAAATGTCTCATTGACAACTTCATGCGCACGGGCGTCGGGCCGGTCGACTTTATTAATAACCAGGATAGGTTTTAGGTGCAAATCAAGCGCTTTTCTAAGGACGAACTTTGTCTGCGGCATCGGTCCCTCAAAGGCATCGACCAGCAGCAACACTCCGTCCACCATTTGCAGAATCCGCTCCACTTCCGAGCCGAAATCGCTGTGACCTGGAGTATCGACGATATTGATCTTAATACCTTTATAATCAATCGATGCGTTCTTCGAAAATATCGTTATCCCGCGCTCGCGCTCGAGATCGTTCGAATCCATAACGCGATCGGCGACTTCTTCGTTCTGCCGGAACACACCGGTTTGCTTGAGCATAGCGTCTACCAGGGTGGTTTTCCCGTGGTCGACGTGCGCGATAATCGCAATATTTCTTATGTCTTTTCTTCTTACTTGATGCGGCATACTTTATTAAACCTCAAATTCTAATTTTCAAAATTGGACAACCTTCATACTATATCACATTTCACCTGGTTATGCTTGCAGGATGCAATCTGTTTGCAAGCCTACCGGTTGCATAGTTTCAACAAACTGGAAAAAGGGAATTTCTTAAGGTGAAAAAGGTAAATTAGCATTTAACTAAACGGGTGATTTATGTTAAAACGAACACCTCTTTATGACGCAGAGCAAGCCATGAACGCTCACTTTACTGAATTCGCCGGTTGGAAGATGCCGTTGTATTATTCAAGCATAATTAAGGAGCATATGGCGGTTCGTACGTCTGTCGGCATCTTCGATATTTCCCATCTAGGCAAACTCTTTATTAAAGGGCAAGGGGCAACGGCCCTCATGCAGTGCTTGATCGCCTCTGATATTGAAAAAGTTGCCGTCGGTTGCGGTACGTACGCGATATATTGCAACGAGAACGGCGGAGTGCTCGACGATGAAATAGTCTACCGGCTTGGCCCGGACGAATACCTCGCCGTACCCAACGCGGCCAGAACCGAATTTATCAAAACCTGGGCTGCCGGGCATGCGCCGGAAACCGTTACCATAACAAACCGCACACCAGAGTTGTGCCTTCTCGCGTTACAAGGGCCCGAGTCGGACACGATCCTAAAAAATGTATTTCACGAGAACCCGGCTTCATATAAGCGCTATGCGGTGAGACACGTTGTGGTTAATGGGTACGAGTATACGGTGATGAAATCAGGCTATACGGGTGAAAACGGCTACGAGATTATTGCGGCACCTAAGGGCGCGCGCTACGCCTGGGACGCGTTACTTGGAAGCGGGGTTACGCCCTGCGGCTTGGGTGCGCGCGATACCTTACGGCTTGAAATGGGATACATGCTGTACGGGCATGAGCTGACACCGGCCATCACACCTTTGGAGGCAAGGCTTGAGCGTTTGGTGGCATTCGACAAGGGTGATTTTATCGGCAGAGAAGCGTTGCTCGAGCAAAAACGAGAAGGAATAGATAAAAGGCTCATCGGCTTTGTTATGGATGAGGGGATTGCCCGGGACGGCAGCACTATTCTCGATAAAGTGAATTTCGATGAGATAGGTTGGGTCACGAGCGGGGGATATTCGCCGGTGCTGCAAGCCGGTATCGGTTTGGGTTACATAAAGAGCGAGTTCTATCAAATAGGTCTCGCAATCTACCTGCGAGTCCGCGATAAACTGCTGCAAGGGCACCTGGCTGAGCGACCCTTCATCTACACACCTAAGACACGTATTACACAAGAGAAGGCTTCGTAGCGGTATACAAATCTACTACATGCGCTAGAGGGGGAGAATTATGATACCTGAAGACTTGAAATACTATAAGGAGCACGAGTGGGTTAGGGCTGAAGATAACACAGCCACGATAGGCATAACAGATTATGCACAGGATTCGCTGGGTGATATCGTCTACGTTGATTTACCGGAACCGGGCAAACAGGTATCGGCCGGCGACGTAGCCGGTGAAATCGAATCGGTGAAATCAACCGCCGAATTGCATACGCCCGTAAGCGGAACGATTATTGAAGTAAATAAAAGCGTTGCCGATGCTCCTGAGGTTATAAACGATGACTCTTATGGTAAGGGGTGGCTGTTTAAGATCCGGTTCAGTAACCCGTCGGAAGCCGACGGCCTTATGAGCGCGCAGGAATACGAAGAATACATAAAGGGGTTGTAGTGGATTTCATTCCGATAACCGCGCAAGATAAGAAGCGTATGCTTGAGACTACCGGTTTTGATACGGTCGACGAGCTGTTCGGCACGTCGATTCCCGGTAATGTGCGGCTTAACCGGCCGCTGAATCTGCCCGCAGGAACTAGTGAATACGAGCTTATCCGCCATATGCGCAACGTAGCGGCAGATAACGCCGACCTTACAGAATACGTCTCGTTTCTCGGCGCCGGCGCTTACGACCACTTTATACCGAGCATCGTCGATGCCATAATATCACTGCCGGAGTTCAACACGCCTTACACGCCGTACCAGGCTGAGGTAAGCCAGGGTATTCTGCAATCGCTCTTTGAGTACCAGACGATGATAAGCGAGCTTACCGGGCTCGATATAGCCAACGCTTCACTATACGACGGCTCGACTGCAATGGCGGAAGCGGCGCTCCTTGCGCACGATGTAACCGGCAACCGCAGGATTATCGTAAGCGGGGCAGTTCACCCGGAATACCGGGCCGTTCTCAAAACGTATACCATGGGAATCGGCGCGACAATAGAAACGGTGTCGGTAAGCAACGGTGCAACCGATACGGACGCGCTTGAGGAGCTGGCGGATGATGGGTGCGCCTGCATTATCGTCCAGCAACCGAATTTCTTCGGGTATCTTGAAAACGTCGATGCTATCAGCGCGATCGCTGCCCGGTATCCGGCGCTGTTGCTCGTTTCGTTTGATCCGGTCTCTCTCGGCATATTAAAACCGCCTGCGGAGTATGGGGCCGATGTCGTAACCGCGGAAGGCCAGCTGTTTGGCAACAGTCTTAGCTTCGGTGGACCGTATCTTGGGGTGTTTGCCTGCCGCGGCGAGTACCTTCGCAGGGTACCCGGGCACCTTATCAGCGCTACCAACGATACGGCCGGCAGGACTGGATATGTTCTAACGCTGCAGACCCGCGAGCAGCACATTAAGCGCGAACGGGCGACGTCGAATATCTGCACGTGCGAGGTATTAAACGCGATTGCGGCCGCCGTTCACTTAAGCTATCTGGGCCCAAACGGTTTGCGCGAGGTTGCGACACAGTGCACACAGAAAGCCCACTACGCATTCGAGCAATTAAAAAGCATTGATTATCTCGAACCGCTCTCTGATGCCCCATTTTTCAAGGAATTTGCGTTCAAGTCATCACGGTCGGTTCCCAGCATAAACGAGCGCCTTTATGATAAAGGCATAATCGGAGGTTTTGATATCGGCCGTGTCCTACCCGAGCATGAAGATACGATCCTTTTCTGCGTGACTGAAAAGCGCACAAAAGACGAGATAGATACAATGGTACGCGTGATGAGGTCGCTCTAATGAATACCGTATTCGATATCAGTGAACAGGGGAAAAGCGCTTATTCTTTACCGGAACTGGACGTTCCACAACGTGGTGTCGGCGAATTGATCCCTCCGCATATGCTCAGAAGTACCGCGCCTCGATTACCCGAAGTCAGCGAAGGTGAGATAGCGCGCCACTACACGAACTTATCGAATATGAACTATGCGGTCGACACGGTATTTTATCCGCTGGGCTCGTGCACTATGAAGTACAACCCCAAGGTGAACGAAGCCGCGGCACGGCTGCCGGGCTTTGCGCACATTCACCCGTACCAGGATGAAGCGCAAGTACAAGGCGCGCTCAAGCTCATGTACGAACTCGGGGTGTGGCTTGCCGAAATCGGCGGTATGAATACGGTAAGTTTGCAGCCCGCCGCCGGAGCGCACGGCGAACTTACAGGTATGGCGATGATTCGTGCCTATCACGAGCATAACGGCAACCCGCGAAGCGTTGTCATCATACCGGATTCCGCGCACGGCACGAATCCCGCTACCGCCCATATGCTCGGTTACAGGGTCGTTCAGGTTCCATCGGATAAACAGGGAGGAGTTGATGTAAATGCATTAAAAGGGCTTATCAACGAAGAAGTCGCCGCCATATTATTGACCAATCCAAACACGCTCGGCCTTTTCGACAGAAACGTAAAAGCGATTAACGAGATGATTCACCAGGTTGGCGCACTCAGCTACTGTGACGGCGCAAACCTGAATGCCATCTTGGGCAAATCCCGGCCTGGCGATATGGGCTTTGATGTAATGCACTTCAACCTTCACAAAACCTTCTCAACGCCGCACGGTGGGGGTGGACCCGGCTCCGGTCCGGTCGGCGTGAAGAAGACCCTCGAACCGTTTTTGCCAACCCCCGTCGTCATGCACGACACCGCCGTCGGCGCCTACTATTTTGACTTTAACCGGCCGTTATCTATAGGGAAGATTCGCGCATTTTACGGCAACTTCGCGATTATGGTACGGGCTTACTGCTATATCAAGGCGCTCGGGGCAGAAGGTTTGAGCAGAGTAAGCGATTTTGCGGTGCTTAATGCGAACTATCTCAAAGAAAAACTCAAAGGTACCTTCGAATTGCCCTACGATGTTACGTGCATGCATGAATTCGTTCTCTCGGCGGCTCAATACAGGAAAAAGGGCATACGCGCCCGGGACATAGCAAAGCGTATGCTCGATTACAAAATCTACCCACCAACGATCAATTTTCCCCTCATTGTAGATGAGGCGTTAATGATCGAACCGACGGAAACGGAAAGTATATTTAGCCTGGAAAGTCTTATCGATGCGCTTAAAAGTATCGCTAGTGAAGCTGAGACGGACCCATCCGTAGTTATTGGAGCACCGCATACAACGACGGTTTCACGGTTAAACGAAACTGAAGCCGCACGACATCCTAAATTAAAGCGGGAGCCTATTCAATAAATTCAAATAATTTCAAAAAAACACTGGATTTTTTAAAGGCTCAAGTTTATCTTTAGATTAGAGGTAGTATGCAGTACGTGCCGAATAATCCGCGTACCGGGAGCCCTGGCATCTAGGAGGGGGCGGTATAGTGTGATAAACTGCAGTTAATACGACTAATGAGGGATGGGTTATATGAGCAATAAACACGAATTAGACCTCAACAAGCTAGTTGACTTTAAAGAGAAGACAGACGAAGAGCTACGTGAGATCCTAGACCAACTCTGCGAGGAAGAAGAGCGTGTTTCCTACAAACGTCGCGTGCTGCATGGAAAAATCGATATCCTGCGTGCCGAGCTGGTCGCACGGATGAAGAAACGGCGCGAGGGCGGGTCCGATGTTATATCGGGTAGAGACGTAGACCGTCTCAGCGAAATTCTTGCTCGCGGCCTCACGAGCGTATCGAAAGTTGATGTTTCAGGCGAGGATGTGTTCTAGAGAGGAGACACCATGCCCGAATCGAGACTTAGAGAAGCGATTCAAGACCTTGTAAGTCAGATGAGCGAGAACATCCTCATCGAGCGGATGGACGAATATATTATTCGCCAGTTAAAAGGCGGTAGGCAGCTCAGCGAGATTCTCGAGGATCCGTACGTAAAAGATAACGTAGACGAGAATCGGCTTGAGAAGGTACTCGAGAACAAAGACCTCATGCAAGCATTTGAGGAGAGAATAAAGGAAAGCTTCCCCGTATAGAGCGGGGTACGAGACAATCCGGGGGCAGTTATGGATTGCACAAAATGCGGCTGTGCAAATGAATCACTTGCGACAGTGTGCACAAAATGCGGCGAACCATTAAAAACAAAATTAAATGATATCGAGAGCACGATGGCGTTATCTCCGATCGAAGTCGAGGAAGAATGCCGCAAGATTACTATCCCCGCGACAAAGGCAAAAGGTCCTATATTGATGGTCAAGAAAGGGCCGTTTATCGGGCAAAATTTCGACTTAAAAAAGAACGAAATAACGCTTGGTCGTGACCCGAGCAGTGACATCTTTCTCGATGATGTTACGGTATCAAGGCACCACGCCAGGATTATCGTTTCCGACGATTCGGTGAGCATCGTTGACGTCGGCAGCTTGAACGGCACCTATGTTAACCATGAGCTTATTGAAGAACGCCAGGTGCTGTTCTCGGACGACGAGCTTCAAATCGGTAAATTCAAGCTTGTCTTTAGAGACAAGAAATAAAACTAATTTCGGTACATGGTAAAGACAAGAAATAGACGCAAGCGCGGTAGTTTATAGGTTCGAAATACCTAATATTTTTTCTTGTATGGAGCTCACTACTGAGTGGAGGAAAGGTATGTCGTCAAAGAGGGATTACTTAACGATCGGTGAAGTTGTCGAACAACTCAAACCGCGCTACCCCGATTTATCGATTAGTAAGATCCGGTACTACGAGGATGAGAAGATCATCAAACCCGAGCGCACCGAAGGCGGCTACCGAAAATTTCGTAAAGACGATGTAAAGCGTCTCGAGCTTGCACTGCGGCTTCAGAAAGAGAAATACCTGCCGCTGAATGTTATCAGGCAAAACCTTGATTTGATGGATATGGGTCAGGTAACGCCCGAGGTTCGCCAGCTGGCACGCGATACGAGCGAAGACCATATCTCCTCCGACGATCAGCCGGTTCCGACCGAAAAAGCGATAGCGAGTATCGGCATTGCCCCCGATACGGTAAAAATGCTTGAGAACTTCGGCATCGTAAAACCGGTACGCACAAGCGAAGGCAAGTGCTACACGTCGGCCGATGTAAAGATTATGGTAATCGCTCGCGAGATGTCTAAATACGGCATCGAGCCCCGTCACCTTCGCATGTACGCAAGCCTCGCGGAAAAGGAATCCGATTTGTTCCAGCAAATCCTGTATCCGATCGTCAGGCAAAAAGCCGATGATAAAGCGCAGCGGGTTCGCGAAGTGCTCGAAAACCTAAGCGATCTCTCAAATCAACTCAAAGCATTGCTGCTCAACAAGCGAGTTAAAGAGTATATGCAGGGGAAATAAATTATAATAAGCGATGCTTTAAGGCGAAGCTTAAGACATAGGAGATTAGCATAGATTACGCCCGGTTTTACCGGGCTTTTCTTTTTTACTCTTACGTATAGGGGGGTATATGGCACTCGGTAAACAAGGCGAAGACTTTGCGGCGCTTCACTTACAGCGAAAAGACTACCGCATTATAGAGCGTAACTTTCGAACGAAGCTCGGTGAAATAGATATCATAGCGGCAACCGGCCGCATTTTGGTGTTCTGCGAGGTAAAGACCCGCCTGACGACACGATACGGGCAACCTTTCGAAGCGGTAACACCACACAAGCAGCGCACCATCCGAGCCGTCGCAGAGATGTATCTTGCAATGCAGAAGAGAATAAGCGGTTACAGTGAGATACGGTTCGATGTAATTTCGATACTGCAAGAGGGGCGTGAGGTTACAGTGAACCACATCGAAAACGCATTCTAGACGTACCGAGGAACGTCCCTGCGCGTGTTTGAGCTATCTTCCAGACCCAAACACGTTCTAAAAATATGTGGGCAGGCGCTCAAGGGAGGCCCTAAAGCAGCTATCGGGAGCAATAGCCCTAAAGGAACAGGAAACAGGAACACTCGGTCTTGAAGCCTTTGGGGTACCGAGCACCTGCCCAGTGATACCGCATTCACGTTTGCACCGATACCGTATGGTTTGTAAGCACTGCATGTTATGGGCCCGGCCCGGCTAATCCTAGAGTACCCCCCAAAATTAGATGCCGGTAGGAAAAAGCGGTGAACGGCACAATGAAGGATTAAGTGGGCCAAAACAGAAGTTATTCAGGCGTGCCGCACGGACTCTTTGGTTATATACGTCATAACAAGAGTTATACACAAGCGCAGCTGTATATGAAACGATACGAACTCGATCAAATGGGGTGGAGGATATGACGAATAGCGAGCTAAGAGAAATCATAGAGAGCCAAGGCCTCGCCGGCATGAACGCGACTATATTCACCCGCAACAGGGCATACATCGGGCGTGTAGCCAGGATAAATGTAACAACGCTCATGCTTATCGATCCAAAATATTTTGAGGTTGGCGAGCACGAAAGCCGTGAGATTATTGCAATGCCATCGATAGCCGATGCTGTCGAGGAGGATAAATCCGGCGGTCTCCACCGGTACGTTGCCATTGCGACTGAGGATATCGAGGCGATAGGTTTTTAACCTGAAAATATTTGGCTCGTAAATAAGCTGAGGGCCACCTTTCGGTGGCCTCATAGAAACTTTCTATGCTCGCTCAGCTCTCTTAGGGATGCAACAATATTTATATCGGCGCGATTACCAACCGACTTTATAGTAAATTCGAAGAATTTTGCGAATCTTTAATCGGCGAGTGCAACCTTTCTATTGCCTACCCACCAACCTGTAGTATGATGGCTTTATAACCCTTATAACACCGTCAAAAGAGACTGGAGAATACCCTGTATGCGTAAACTATCTACTTGTGCTTTTATAGCTGCTTTCTTGTTTACAATGGTTACAACTCCCGCTTTTTCAGCTTTACGAACACCCTTAACACTAAGCATACAACGTACGCAAGCTAATGCCGCAGGAAGCCTTCGCACACGTAGTATTTCTGTAAGTAAAACAGATGTCAGCGCAGATGAGACCGTGACGGTTTCAGTTACCGCCGATACGAGTGGGTCAAGGATAATCGGCGGTGTAGCCATTTGGAAGTCACCATCGGGTAAGATGCTTAACATTGATTTGTCCGAAGGTTCAAATGGAAGTGTTTTAACCGGGCTGCTCCATATCAACGCATACGCCGAGCCCGGTCTCTGGAAGTGTTTGGGCACTGAAGTTTACGACGACAGCGGTCACGTAGGGACATCTAACGAGAACGATGATTTTAGCGCGGCGAATCTTACGGTACACAGCGAGCACCCGGATATTGTCGCACCGACAGTCGGTGCTTTGAAGCTCTCATCCCATACTGTTCGACCGGGCGATGTGCTCTATATCAAGGTAAAAGCCGCCGACAATTATTCAGGTGTTGATTCAGGCTTTATAAGCTGGGCTCAATCCGAGTCTCATGACGGTGGTGAAATAACCGCTAATCTCACGTACAATGCAGCAAGCAAAATGCTTGAAGCGGCTATTATAGTTCCCGATGAGGTGTTTCCAGGCGAGATGGCTTTGAGCTACCTTAGGGTAGTCGATAAAGCAGGCAATCAGCTCGAATACGGCCTCGACAACCCAGAGGACCCCACCCAGAAAGCTCAGGTGATCGACCCTCATAGCGCGACGATAACCGTCGATACTCGGAACATCGAAGCGATACTGTGCCCGCCGGTAATTATAAGCCCGACCGGCGGTGATAAGGATACGCTTAAGTTAAGCGATGAAAATGCTGAAAAGCCGGGCATTCAGATCACCATCAAAGGGCTTGCGGTTCCCGGCTACAAAGTGCGCCTCGAATCGGGAGGGAAACTGCTTGCAGAGAAGCGGTCGGGTCTTAACGGTGTTTGGAGCGCACAGATTACCGTCTCCGGTCAACTTAGAGAGATATACGCATATTCGTTGCTCCCAAATGGCCTCCGGTCTAAAGCATGCTCAAAAATAACGCGGGTGCAAGCGGCAAAGCTGGTGATGAAACTAAATCTATTTAGCCCTACCATCGACCCTGCGTTTAAAGGATATTTCAAAGACGTTCCTCGTACCAACCCGTACGTGCACTACATCGAGACGGCGGTTAATTCCGGTACGTTTACGGATGAGGATACGAGCACGGGGATGTTCAGGCCTAACGATACTTTAACACGGTTGCAGTTGCTCGACTGGATATCTTTCAACGGTTCCGCTGCCGGCGCTGAAGACCTAACTGGGGATACGCCACTTGATACGCCAATCGAACCATCTGCTCCTGCGCAGTATAAGGGGTATTTTGGGGATGTTCCCGAGTCAGATCCGCACGCACTGCAGATCGAGAATATGTACGCGCACGAATATATTTCCGGTAATCCAAATGGAACATTTCATCCCAATGATCCTATTTCGGCTTCACTGGTGATTGCCGGGTTCCCAAACATCGGTCTTCGAGATGTTTCGGAGGGCTGGTATACCGGATACGTGTTTGACTTATCGATCGCAGGTGTCATTGGCGGTACCGGTACCGGGTTCTTTGATCCGAACCGGAAAGTAACAAAGGCGGAGTTTGCGAAGATGGTATGCAAATCTCTAGGCTGGGAACCCACGTCCGGCGAAGCAAGTAAAACCGTGGAAGTACAGCCGAGCCACTGGGCGTATCCGTATATAAAAACATTAAGCGAAAAGGGCGTTCTTGCATACGCGGGGGGCTCGTATAAACCCGGCGAATACGTTACCAGGGCAGAAGCCGTACGATTAGTCGTTATAGCAGGCATCCTTAAATTTGATACAACTGGTGAGCGATTCCCCGATATCGTCGGCCATACCGATACAGAGTACATCCTAACCGGTAGAAAATACGGCATAGTATCGGGCTATCCCGATGGAACGTTTGCACCCGATACTCCGGTGTCTCGATGCGAAGCCGCTAAATTTATCTGGATATTGCAAAGGAACCTCTTGCCATAGAAGAGCATAATAGCTACGATACATAATAGTGCTCTTACACATATGCGCAAATAGGGGGATATATGCTCGCAAAGGTGCTCTCGGCTGCAGTCATTGGTATGGACGCAGTACCGGTTGAGGTGGAGGTCGATGTTTTTCTCGGGCTTCCGTCAGTCAATATTGTCGGTTTAGCCGATACGGCCGTACAGGAATCGAAAGAACGGGTGCGAAGCGGCATATCCAACTCAGAATTCGAATTTCCTCTAAAGCGCATCGTTGTCAACATGGCGCCGGCAGATATTCGTAAAGAAGGGCCTGCCTTCGATCTTCCTATCGCGCTCGGTATTCTTGCCGCGACCGAGCAGATCCCGCACGATAATCTTCAAAACTATCTGTTTGCCGGCGAGCTCTCGCTCACCGGCGAGATCCGCAGGGTTACGGGTGCGCTCTGCATAGCGATCGCCGCTAAACGGCTCGGCAAAAAGGGTGTGGTACTACCTCGTCCAAATGCAGGTGAGGCTTCGGTCGTTGATGGCATCGACATCGTGCCGGTTAAGGATTTGAGCGAGACCGTGTTGTTTCTGAAAGGCATGCTGGAGATTCAGCCGCAATCAAAAGATATATCACTGAACGAAAACGAGCAATTCGAACTTGATTTTGCAGATGTAAAGGGTCAAGAGCATGTTAAGCGGGCGCTCGAGGTAGCGGCCGCAGGTGCCCATAACGTGCTTTTAATCGGCCCGCCGGGTTCGGGCAAAACGATGCTCGCTTCGCGTTTGCCTTCGATATTGCCGCGCTTGACAATCGACGAGGCTATTGAGGTGACAAAAATATACTCGGTCGCAGATATGCTTAAGAGCGGCGAATCTCTGATAACCACACGACCGTTCCGCGAACCACACCATACGATTAGTCACGCAGGTCTTATCGGTGGAGGCAGTTACCCCAGGCCCGGCGAGGTATCCCTTGCACACAACGGCGTTCTCTTTCTGGACGAGTTCCCGGAATTTGCTAAAGGCGTGCTCCAGGTATTGCGTCAACCGCTGGAGGAAGGTCATGTGACGATTTCCAGGGCGTCAGCTTCTTTAACATATCCCGCATGCTTTACGTTGGTGGGAAGTATGAACCCATGCCCTTGCGCTCATCTTGGTGATAAGGTGAAGCAGTGCGTGTGCACCCCGCGACAGATTCAGCTCTATCGCGGTAGGCTATCGGGCCCATTGCTCGACCGCATCGATATCCATGTCGATGTCCCGCGATTATCCAAAGAAGAGCTTTTGCACTCCAAGAAAGGGGAGTCGTCTACGCTCATTAAAGAGCGTGTGAATGCCGCCCGGGCGATTCAGAGAGATCGGTTCTCGAAGCTTCCAGGAAGGGCAAAAAGCGCTTCGCCGCGGCCCATAATACGAGCGAACGCACAAATGAAGGCAAAGGAAGTAGGGTTATTTTGCGACCTCACAAACGAGGCAAGGGCGTTCATAGAAATATCGATCGATAAACTTGGGTTGAGCGGACGCGCGTTTGAGCGGGTTCTCAAGGTAGCTAGAACAATTGCTGATCTGGCAGAAGAACGCGATATTGGAATCACACATATCGCCGAATCGGTTCAGTATCGAGCGCTTGATAGGCAGTATATGTAAAATAATATCCATAGTAGCATCGCGTTGCTTGATGCTGCCAACCATATAGTTCTCAGATAAATAACGTTAGCGGGGAATGGCCTTAATGGAAACACAACTCGAAGTGCATGAAAGGAATAATAAGCACTGGCTCGGTGTGAAGCTGTGCCCACCGTTTCGCAATCGTATTTACCGCCTAGTGGATGCGGCCGGCGGGGCAGAAGCCCTTTGGGAGATGGATACGGACGGGCTCGTTGCGCTGGGCTTAACACCGGAGCTCGCAGCTGAATCAGTAGCATTTAGAGCGGCCGTGAGCCTTGAGGAAGAATACAATAAGCTACGTAGCAAAGGCGTCTCTATTGTTACCAGTGAGGAAGACATATTTCCCGAGCTGCTGCGTTATGCGGAAGGGCATCCCCGAGCGCTGTTCGTAAAGGGTAATCTAGAACCATATAGTACGGCTGTGGCCATTGTAGGCGCACGGCGTTCAACTTCTCACGGCAAGATTCTTGCAGAAGAGCTCGCAGCAGAGCTTGCTGAAGAGGGCATAGTAATCGTTTCAGGCGGCGCACGCGGTATCGACAGCGCTGCCCATAAAGGTGCACTGGAAGCGGGCGGCGTTACGCTCGCGGTTCTTGGGAGCGGGCCTGATATCATCTACCCGCCGGAAAACCGTCAGCTATTTGAACGGGTCATTGAAAATGGGGCGATTATTTCAGAATATCCGCCGGGTACTATCCCGATGGCGCACAATTTTCCGGCCAGAAACCGGATTGTCGCGGGAATGTGCAAGGCGGTCATTGTTGTTGAGGCAAGTGAAAAGAGCGGCGCTCTTATTACCGCCGATTTCGCGCTTGAGTACGGGCGGGAAGTGTTCGCAGCGCCAGGATTTTCTAAGAATGAAACAAGCAAGGGGACAAATAAGCTAATTAAACAGGGCGCGTTCTTAATAGAGGACGCCTCTGACGTGTTTGAAGTCCTCGGCATTAAGTCCTCACGTGCGGGCGATAACGGTAAGCTCGATGCCTTATCAGACAAGGAACGCGATGTTCTCAATATTATCGGCTGGGAACCAAGAAGGTTGGACGAAATTGCTAGAGAGATTAGTTTATGCGAAACCGGTGCAACCGGATCTATCGGGTCCGCTGGGTATGCTACATCTGCCGTATCTGAGTTATCGATATTACTGGTAATACTTGAGATCAACGGCTATCTCAAAAAGGATATTGCGGGCAGCTACGTTAGAGTGAAGTAATATAGCAAATATATCAACAGTAAAAAAAAGAGGCCCGTGTAAAAACGGGCCTCTTTTGTGTTGTATACGAATTGTTGTTAATTCCTTGTAAGCTTTTGCAAGTATTACGCGTAAGTTATGCTGTGACAATTCTTACGGCAGGCCTCTCAAGAGGAGGTCGTCGTTCATATTGTCAGCAGTAATTGTGTCTGCACCTGTCATTGGATTGATACCCTGGATATCCGTGTGGTTAAGTGTGCTTGTAGCACCCCAAACCGTCGGATTGTGGCAGTCTAAGCAGACGCTGTCAAGGTCATGTGCCTTATTGCCTGGGTAGAAGCCTGTCCTTGTTTGACCAGCATGGATAAAGCCTGGTGCGCCGTTTGTATCAGCTGCCGCCGGGTCGATACCGAAGAGGTCGTCTTTCAGCATCTTCCAACCGAGTGTACGGTGCGGGAAGCTAAGACCATCGTCAGAGCAGGTTTGATTTATACCGCTTCCAACTGTACCTGTGTTTGCTCTCCAATCGCTTGACCAGCTAACGGTACGTGACTTCTTGACTTGGCCGATGATAGGCTGATGGTTCGCATCAAGTGCAGGAACCGACTCGACCGGGTTTGCATCGCCCATGCTTGTCTTCGCCGGATCATACGCAGTAATCGGTGCAACCATATCTGGTGTTGGGCTTGGCATACCAACCATAGTGAACATCGATGCGAACAGATAGGTAATAGCAGCGTGGCTATTATCCTCTGCAATGCCAGCCGTTGATGTATTTATACCATCAACTGGATCATACGGATCGCTATTGTGGCAAGCACCACAACCACTTGAACCTTTGTGGCAGTTACGGCACCTTGGGCCTGTCAATTGTCCATCCTCCGGATTGAACTTCATAGCCCGGCTTCAGTGACGTGAGTTAGTATCGTGGCCATAGCCGATGTCGTATGAACCCTTCCAGTTCGGGCTGGAACCGCTGATAGTGCCAGAGATCGAGAAGCCCGAGTTGTCACCGGTGACAGTCTGACCGCGAAGCGCGCGATCCTCACTGAACAGCGGAGCTGCGATGGTCGAGAGACCTGCGTTGCCGTCGTGGCAGTCGGTGCAGAACTCATCAACGATAAGCGATTTGCAGAACGGGTTGCGGACATTGTAGCCGTACTGATCGCCTGAGAATGTCGAGCCATTAAGACTGAACATGCTTGTCGGATAGTATGGATCGCTACCGAGGTTTGGTACGCCCTGTGGAGCGAAACCAAACATCTGCGTGGTATCGAGGATAGCCGCGCTACCGATTGGCGTATTCCAGTTGATCGGCATCTTGTTGACCGGGAATCCCTTGACTGAGTCGAACTCATTGAGAGCCATTCCGAATTTGCCATCATAGTAGACATCATCGGGAATCTCGGAACCCGCTGCGATCGCGGTGTAGGTAGAATCCTTAACCGGACCGCCGCCGAATGGAGCTACGCCGTTTGTGCTTGTGAACGACCATACATCAACAGGAACATTGGTGTATGCGCGTGATGCGATCTCTTTGTCCGGGTTCTTCAGAAGGAGCCAGCTACCTGCGAGGTAGTATGGTTTTGCCTTCATCGGAAGCGGACCGCCGAGTGCCGGTACCCACGCGAACTTGTAGACATGGTTAACATTGTCTACGATTGTCTGAGCAAAGCCCTCGCCGCCTGATGTGTACATATCGTGGCCCGGGTTACCCATGTTGTAGACTTGGCCGGTCATGACATCAACGATCGATTGAATCGGTTCGCCGTTTGCATCATAGCCCATCATACGTGCCGGGTTAGCGTGCGGGCTGTGGCAATCGAAGCAAGAGAAGCCACCCATGTAATAATTCGGCGTAAATGCCGGATAGGTATCATCTGGGGCTTTCCACTTGCCGTTGTCAATACCGTAACCCATGGTGTGACCAACGTTGTACTCAGTGGTGTAGTTGTCATTGTTGTCCATTTGGATGTTGTAGCCTGAGCCTGCGCCGGTGCCGTGGCACCAATCGCATGCCTCAAACCTT